>NZ_JBMDIY010000024.1:0-90657 GCF_057808895.1 Flavobacterium sp. FG68 | reverse complement strand
TTTACAAGACGTATTTTCGTTGTGGATACTCTTTGTGTTCCTGCGGTTGAAACCGTAGGCTATGTTTTTCTTTTGCATATGTTATTTCAATATAGCCCGTGGTTTCAACCATGGGAAACGTATTGTTACGTATTTTATACTCGTTAACAATTGAAATCGTTGGCAATGATTATAGCGTGGTATTATTTATCGTTTTCAAAACAACGGAAAGTTCAACTTTACAAGACGTATTTTCGTTGTGGATACTCTTTGTGTTCCTGCGGTTGAAACCGCAGGCTATGTTTTTCTTTTGCGTATGTTATTTCAATATAGCCCGTGGTTTCAACCATGGGAAACGTATTGTTGAGCCAAGTCGTTAAGCCAAGCAATCATTTATTTCCCTAACCCATGCAATTTTATAAATTCATCAAATTCATCTTGACCATTTTTCTTAAGATGATGTTGCTTTTGATTTTTAATGTAATTGTAAGCAGCATCTAACTGGGATTCGCTGACAGAGAATGCCGCAAAACCAGTTTGCCAAGCAAATTTTTCAAGGATAAATTCTCCTCTATTCATAAAATGAGAAGAACTTCCTTTAATTTGCTTAACAATGTCTGAAACAGTTTTTTGTGGATTTTGTAAAAATAAGATATGCACATGATCTGGCATTCCATTGATGATTCTAACGGGACATCCAAGTTCAGTCAGCTCTAGCCAAATAAAATCGTACAATGTTTTCTCAATTGAAAAATCAATTAATTCCTGACGATTCTTGGTTGCCCAAATTGCATGAGTCCATAATTTGGTATAGGATTGTGACATAAATAAATTAGCATAAAATTTCTGCTAATTTACAATTTTATACAATTTATCTGACAAACGAATGCGAAAAGGAACCTCAAAAGTAACCTTATCACCAACTTTAGCAGATTGGGTTTCAGCGCCATCAACAATAAACTTGTTTAAAATCAATTCTTGTTCACCGGTTGTTGGTCCAGTAATAAGGATTTTATCACCGCTGTTTAACTCTTGGTTCTCAATAGTAAATTGCCCCACTTGCGCTTTTACATAATAATGTTCTGCTTTTCCAAGAAGTACTTTTTTTACTTTTACTTTTTGACGAATATCGGCTGGTTTTTCGGCTGCTGCCAATGCAGTATTTGGTAACTCACCTGAATGCTTGAATTTTAAATTTTCAGATTTACCTTTTCTAAACACTTTGTTTCCAACTTGTTTTCCAGTTCTTAAACGAACCTGATCAACTAAAGGCATGTGAATAATTTCCAAACATTCTGTAGAACAGCAATTTTCCATTGCAGCTTTACATTCATCACATTGAATAAACAACAAATGACAACCGTCATTTTCGCAGTTTGTGTGATTGTCGCAAGGTTTTCCGCATTGGTGGCATTGTGAAATAATATCATCTGTAATTCTTTCACCAAGACGATTATCAAATACAAAGTTTTTCCCGATAAATTTGCTTTCTAAACCTTCCGCTTCAATTTGTTTGGCGTAATTAATGATTCCGCCTTCTAATTGAAACACATTTTTAAAACCTTGGTGTTTAAAATATGCACTTGCTTTTTCGCAGCGAATACCTCCGGTACAATACATTACCAGATTTTTATCTTCCTTATGGTTTTGAAGCTGTTCGTTGATTATTGGTAAGCTTTCTCTAAACGTTTCAACATCTGGAGTAATCGCATTTTTAAAATGTCCAACTTCGCTTTCGTAGTGATTTCTAAAATCAACTACAATAGTATTTGGATCATCAAGAATCTCGTTGAATTCTTTGGCTTTCAAGTGAACGCCAATATTAGTTACATCAAAAGTATCATCATTCAAACCGTCGGCAACGATTTTGTGACGCACTTTAATAGTCAATTTTAAAAACGAATGGTCATCATGTTCTACAGCTTCATTTAAACGAATGCCTTTCATGAAATCATAAACTTCAAGAGTTGCTCTAAAAGCCTCCAAATTTTCTTCAGGAATACTCATTTGAGCATTAATTCCTTCATTGGCAACATAAATTCGGCCTAAAGCATCAAGCTTATTCCAGGCTAAAAATAAATCATCGCGAAATTTTTTGGGATCTTCAATTTTGGCATACGCATAGAAAGACAACGTAAGACGTTGTTTACCCGCATCATCGATCATGATTGCTCTTTCTTCTGCGCTCAAAGTGTTGTACAGTTGCATGCTATAAACAGTTTTAAGTTAAGAATATATATCGAATTCTATTTTCTGAGTGAATTCGGGCGCAAAGGTAGGTTTTTCTTTTCGATTTCAAAAAACAATTAACTAACCCTATTTTAAACCATATATGTGATATAAGTTCATTTCATTTTTTGCATTTAGGAGGTAATCATTTCGAATTTGTATTTGCAACTTTATTGCGTTAGTAAAAAATAAACACTGCTTATCAATACGTTATAAAAATTTCACTAAATTTATAAGGCACAATTTTAACATTTATGATTATGAATGCTTTAAAACTACCCAAACCACTCTTCCCAATTCTTTTACTTTTAATAATTTTCATCTCTTGTAAAAAAGAAAAACCGAAAGCCCCTCCTCCTATGCAGGCGCCTTTTGTAACGGTCAAGAGTGAAGATGTTCCCATTTACAAAGATTTTGCCGGACAGACATTTGGAGATTTAGACATTGAATTAATCGCCAGAGTTGACGGAATTTTAACCGGAATTCATTTTAAAGAAGGTCAGCGTGTTAAAAAAGGGCAATTATTATACACCATTGACCCACTTGAATATGACACCAAAGTCGATCAGGTTAGAGGACAGGTTGCTGCTGCACAAAGTAATTTAGTGAATGCCGAAGAAGAATTAAAACGAATTCGGCCGCTTGCAGATATGAACGCCGTTAGTAAAAGAGAATTAGATGCGGCTGTAGCCAAAGAAAAAGCAGCCCGATCAAACTACACCAGTGTTCAGGCAAGTTTAAAAAATCAGCAGATAGAAAGAAGCTATGCCAATATCAAATCACCAATCGACGGCGTTATTGGTCTTTCAAATGCCCGATTAGGAGATTATATTACCAAAATTGGAAATGAGTCTAAATTAAACACCGTTTCAAAATTAGAAAAAGTCAGAGTTCAGTTTACTGTCAGCGAATCAAATTATCTGCAATATCAAAAACAAGTCAAAGACGGAGAACGAATTACCGATCTTCAACTTATACTTTCTGACGGAAGTACACATCCATACAAAGGAACTCTCAATTTCTCTGATACCAAAATAGACCCAACAACCGGAACCGTAACTATTGAAGCACAATTTCCAAATCCGGACGGAACTTTACGATCCGGACAATTTGCTAAAGTCCGCGTTTTACTCCGAACCCAAAAAGATGCGATTGTAGTTCCCCAAAAAGCCGTAACCGAAATTCAGGGATTATTCCAGGTTTCTATTATTGACGATAAAAATACCATTCAAACCCGAATGGTCGAAGTTGGACAGAAAATTGGAGTCGATTGGATTATTACTAAAGGTTTAAAACCCAACGAAAAAGTCGCTATTATTGGCAATCAGTTTATTCAGCCTGGATCAACAGTCGTTCCAGTTCCCTACGTAGCCGAGAAAGATAAAAAGCAGATTGCATCATCTCTAAACAACTAGGCTATGGATAATTTCTTTGTAAGACGACCAATCGTTGCAATCGTACTTTCCATATTTATAGTTCTTATTGGAGGACTTTCGATTCTGTCAACGCCCATTGCACAATATCCCGAAATTGCCCCGCCTCTCGTTCAGGTTTCTACGAGTTACCGCGGAGCCAATGCGCTAAATGTGGAGCAAGCCGTTGCAACACCTATCGAACAAAAAGTAAATGGTGTTGAAAATATGCTGTACATGCAGTCGACCAACACAGGTGATGGAAGTATGACGCTTTCGATAACTTTTGATATGGGAACAGATTTGGATAATGCAACAATGTTAACTCAAAACAGAGTTGCCGAAGCGACCAACAAACTCCCAAACGATGTAAAAACAACCGGAGTTACAACCAAAAAGTCATTATCAATGCCTATGCTGATTTTGTCTTTGTATTCTCCTAACAAAACTTTCGATAATAACTTTTTGACCAATTATGCGAGCATTAATCTTGTAGATGCGCTCGCTCGTATTAAAGGTGTTGGAGAAGTTACACTTTACGGAGGAAGTAATTATGCCATGCGAATTTGGGTCAAGCCCGATATCATGGCCAAATACAACTTAACAGTTCCCGATATTATAAGATCTATTCAGGAACAAAATGCCATTGCACCCGGAGGAAAATTTGGCGCTCCGCCAGCAACGCAAAATAACGAATTCACGTATAACGTAATGCTGAAAGATCGTTTGGTAAATCCAGAAGATTTCGAAAACATCATTTTAAAATCAAACATCAGCAATCAGCAGGTTCGGTTGAAAGATGTTGGAACAGTAACACTCGGAACCGAAAGTTATGCTTCGGTTGCCAAACTCAACGGAAATCCCGCAGGAACTATCGGAATTAAACAAATGCCCGGTTCGAATGCTCTTGAAGTTGCTGAAAACGTAAAAAATACGATTGAACAGCTCAGCAAAAGATTTCCTCAGGATTTAAAATATGCCGTTTCATTAGACACGACTTTAGCTATTTCTGAAGGAATCAACGAAATCATGCACACTTTGGTGGAAGCCATTATTCTGGTAATTCTGGTAGTTTTTATCTTTCTGCAAAACTGGCGTGCGACTTTAATTCCGCTTTTAACCGTTCCCGTTTCCTTGATTGGGGTATTTATGTTGTTTCCCTTACTTGGGTTTTCCATCAATGTACTTTCCCTTTTAGGATTAGTGCTCGCCATTGGGATTGTCGTCGACGATGCCATTGTGGTGGTTGAAGCCGTAATGCATCACATAGAACAGGGAATGTCTCCGCGAGAAGCCACAAACCAGGCAATGCGTGAAGTTTCGGGACCAGTAATTGCGATTGCGATTGTTTTAACTGCCGTATTTATTCCGGTTGCATTAACTCCGGGAATTACCGGAAGATTGTATCAGCAATTTGCTATTACAATTGCTATTTCCGTGATTTTCTCTGCATTAAGTGCTTTAACTTTAAGTCCGGCTTTATGTTCATTATTACTAAAACCTAATCAGGAAGCAAAAGGCTGGCTCGGGAAATTCTTCAAATGGTTTAATGTTAAGTTTGGAAATTTCACCAATAAATACACAGGGTTTTCAGGTTTCTTAATCAAGAAAACAGCCCGAAGTTTAATTTTTATCGGAATTGTAGTTGGAGCCATTATTCTTTTGGGAGGAAAAATTCCGGGCGGGTTCGTTCCCGAAGAAGATCAGGGTTATATGTTTGTCAATATTGAACTTCCCGGCGCTTCTTCTTTAGAAAGAACCAGTAAAGTAATTCAAAAAGTAGAACATATTTTATCTAAAAATCAAGGCGTTGAATATTATACTTCGGTTGCCGGATTCAGTTTAATCAAAAACTCGGTTGCCACCAATAACGGATTTTTCTTCGTTGCCTTGAAAGAATGGAAAGAACGTGAACAAGATGTTTTTCAGATTTTAAAAGAAGTCAACGGAAAAGTAGTTTTCGGAATTCCCGAAGCTACGGTCTTTGCTTTTGGGCCTCCGCCGATTACCGGAATTGGAAACGCCGCCGGATTCTCTATGATGCTTCAGGATAAAGAAGGAAACACACCACAATATCTTTTTCAAAATGCACGACTATTTATGGCCGAAGCTAAAAAAAGGCCTGAAATTGGAACGATTCGAACGACCTTCAATCCAAATGTTCCACAGATTAGTTTGGATATTGATCGGGAAAAGGTTTCAGAACTGAATCTTTCTTTATCCGATGTCAATCTTGCCATTGGTGCCAGTTTGGGAGGACAATATATAAACGAGTTCAATAAATTCGGACGACAGTATATTGTTTTACTTCAGGCAGATCCAAGTTTTACTGTAAATCCCGAAGATATTAATAAAATTTTCGTTCGAAGTCGGGATAACAAAATGATTCCAATTACGAGTATTGCGACCATTCGAAAAGAAAGCGGGCCCGAATTTACAACGCGTTTTAACTTGTATCGTGCCGCAGAAATTGGAGGAACGCCCGCACCCGGATTTACTTCGGCGGAAGCCATGAAAGCATTACAAGAAACCGCCACTAAAGTATTGCCTGCCGGAATGGGTTACGAATGGGCCAATATGAGTTATCAGGAAAAACAAGCCGAAGGAAAAGGAAATACGGTTTTTATCATGGCGCTGTTTTTCGTATTTTTAATTCTCGCTGCACAATACGAAAGCTGGAAATTACCTTTCAGCGTTTTACTTGGAACTCCTTTTGCCGTTTTTGGTGCATTTCTCGGATTATATCTCTGTAGATTATTAAGTCCCGATTATGTCAATAATGTTTTTGCGCAAATTGGACTCGTAATGCTGATTGGATTGGCTGCAAAAAATGCCATTCTGATTGTCGAATTTGCCAAAGAAGAATATGAAAAAGGAATGCCGGCAAAAGAAGCCGCATTGTACGCCGCCAAATTACGTTTCCGTCCAATTTTAATGACAGCTTTTGCTTTCATTTTGGGAGTTGTTCCGTTGTTAACTGCAAGCGGAGCCGGAGCACAAGCCAGAAAAGTAATGGGAATGACGGTTTTTAGCGGAATGTTGGTTGCTACCATTTTAGGTGTTTGTCTGATTCCGGTGTTATTTGTATTTATTGAAACATTCGGAAAGAAAAAACCGGAGGAAATCGATGAACCTAAAGACGAAGAAAAATGAAAAATCTAAAAATACTTTCAGCGTTATTTTTGATGGTTGTTTTTCCTTACGGATGTATGGTTGGACCAAAATACGTCAAACCCGAACAACCTCAGGCAGATACTTTTCGTTTTGGCGATCAAACCAGAGACACAACAAAATCTGTTACCACCATAAAATGGTCATCGATATTTAACGATGATGTCTTAATTGGCCTGATTGAAAAAGGAATTCAAAACAATTACGATCTTAAAATTGCTTTGGCACGTTTGGAACAGGCAAAAGTCAATCTCGGAATCGCAAAAGCTGATTTATTTCCTGCTTTTCAATATTCCGGTCAGGTAAATAGTGCCGAAACGTTTATGCAGCCTTCATCGGCTTTAGCCAATATGTCCTGGGAACTGGATTTTTGGGGAAAATATCGTCATCAAAATAAAGCTTTGCAAAACGAACTTTTAGCAACCGATGAAGCACGAAAAGTAGTCCTGTCGAATATTGTGAGCACTATTGCTATTTCTTATTTTGAATTGCGCGATTTTGATAACCAATTAGAAATTACGACACATACTTTAGAAACCAGACAAAAGGCGTACGATATTATTAACGAACGTTTTATAAGCGGTTACGTTGCCGAATTGGACAAAGTTCAAATTGAACAGCAGGTTGCAATTGCCGAAGCGAATATTCCGTTAATCAAAAGACAGATTACAGCTTTAGAAAATTCAATCTCTATCTTGGTAGGACAAGTTCCACAGCCAATTCAGCGTGGAAAAACGAATAGTGAATTGTTGATTTTAACAACTTTTCCAACTTCCGTTCCATCGGCTTTATTAGAAAACAGACCCGATGTAAAACGTCAGGAATATTTATACAAAGCAGCTTATGAAAGAATTGGTGTTGCGCAGGCATTACGTTATCCGTCGTTTAATATTGCTGCCGTTGCAGGTTTCACCAGCATTATGGTTGGAGATTTATTTAATGATGGTTCTTATATGCAGAATGTTGGCGCAGGCGTTACCGGCCCAATTTTCAACTTCGGAAAAAACAAACGCCGCGTTGATGTCAACCGACAAATTGCGGAAGAAGTAAAATTCAATTTCCAAAAAACGTATTTAACTGCTATTTCTGAAGTAGAAAACTCTCTTCAAAACGTAGCCATGTTCAAAGAAGAATGGACTGCCAGAAACCGACAGGTTGTTGCTGCACAGAAAAACTACGATCTTTCAAATGCGAGGTATTACAATGGTTATGTTTCGTATTTAGAAGTTCTGGATGCGCAGCGATCTTTGTTTGAAGCGCAATTAAGTCTTTCACAGTTAACCCAAAAACAATTAAGTTCAATGGTTCAATTGTATAAAGCCCTTGGCGGAGGATGGAATTGATTTTTTTGAGGTTAAAAGGTCCAGAGAGACAAAGTTTCAAAGTTTTTTTTTAAGTTGCTAAGATTTTGAGACGCTAAGATTCTAAGTTTTTTCTTTTATATCTAGTTATCATTCCGTAGGAATGTTTCATCGGTAGAAAAAAATGGCGATCGCCCATATTTTACATTCCGTAGGAACGTTTGATGTTATCAGATTATAAAAACGATACCAAAATCAAACGTCCCTACGGAACGTAAAACAATGATAACAATATAATTTTCTACCAACGAGATGTTCCTAGGGAACAAGGAAATATATAAATTTAAAAGAGGGGTGTTTCAAAATTGAAACACCCCTCTTTTAAATCTTTGTACCTATGTACCTTTTCTGCTTTGAGCCTAAACCTTAGAACCTCAGCAACTCAGAACCTTAGTCCCTTAATTAGCAGAATTCGTTAAACGCATCTTGCAGGTTCTCAGCAATCATTTCAGCTGGACGACCTTCGATGTGATGACGCTCTAACATGTGAACCAATTCTCCGTTTTTGAACAAAGCCATAGATGGCGATGATGGAGGAAAAGGAAACATATGTTGTCTTGCTGCATCAACCGCTTCTTTGTCAACACCAGCAAAAACTGTAATAAGGTGATCTGGTTTTTTAGCGCCTTCTAAACTCATTTTTGCTCCCGGACGTGCATTTCTTGCAGCGCATCCGCAAACAGAGTTCACAACAACTAAAGTGGTACCTTCAGCTTTGATAGCATTTTCAACAGCTTCGGCACTATGTAAATCTTGAAACCCAGCAGCTGTAAGTTCAGCCTGCATTGGTTTTACCATTTCTTCTGGATACATATTTTTATTCTTTTAAATTTTACTTTTGAACTGCAAAGTTACAAAGTTTACTCGCAACTACTTAATTTGAAGTATAAAGTTTTGTTATAGTTCGATATAAAATTCTAAGCCTTGTATTTTAGAATATTTAAACTGCTGCTTGTTTTACTTTTTTCTCAGGAAATTGATAATTATATTGTTTTAAATGTCTGTTTCTGCCTCGCATTTTACGTTTTGTCGTCAAAACCGTTTCCTTATCCTGTTCAGAAATCTCAATAGTTGAAAGATAATTACTTACAAATCTTTTAAGAACTTCTATATTATCAACTTCTATAGAATATATCGTTTTTTTACCTTCGTATTTTATCTCGACCAGATTTGCTTTTTTTAATTCAAGTAAATGTTTTGATATTGTGGATTGTGCCAAAGGAATTAAATCAACTATTTCACCGCAAGTTCTATTATCTTTTCTCCATAAAAGAGTCATAATTTGAATTCTTGTAGGATGCCCGAGTGCCTTGCAAATCTTTCCTATTGCTTCTGTTTCTATATCAAATTTTAAATTCTTTGTAGTTCCCATAATCCTCTTCAATTTTTCAAATACAAAATTAATTGGCAGGGCATCTTTTGAATCGCTTCAAAAAGTCATAAAAACAGAACAATAAGGTATTTTTTATGCGTTCACATCCCAGTTCTCAAAGTATGCACTACTTATTACGATAAAAAAAATTAGAATAAGATGGTCCGCAGATTTTACAGATTTAGACAGATGTACGCTGAGTTTTTATCTTAACTGAATAAAGCTCGAAACAATGCCTTTATAAAAGGCAATTTTGGACATTTTAAAATGACTTGAAGGTCTTCAAATAAATTGGTTTCTTCATCTAAGAATTTAAAAATCAAGTTTGGGGTTCCTTTTTTGAATAAAGAAGAAAAAATAAAATTTCCTAATTCATTGTGGCGATGCAGAATATCTAAAAGCAATAAATCATAAAACCAGAATCGGCTTTTTTTATGAAATGTTTTCATACTGAGTAATACTGTGGTTTCGGGAGAAGTATTATCAGAAAGAAATTTTACTAATTCTGAAGATCTTTTATCGGAATTTTTGAAAGTATAGCCTGTACTTGCTTTTGTCCATCCGCCAGCAGTGCCTATGTTTAAAACTCTTTTGGTGTTTTTCTTCCAAAATGGATAAGAAGTCATTGGAATACTTCCCTGCTCCTTTTCGATAATTTCAAATTGGTGTGTTCCGAGTTTCTGCAAATAAATTTGAATTTCATTTTCGTATTCTTCCGTAGGAAGCAGTTTCTCCGAAAACAAAGTATATTCAACCAAAGCTTCGTTTTTAGAAGTTGGCAAAACATACATAAATCTTGTATTCCCTTTTTGTTCCACCGAAAAATCCATGAAAGTAACTTCTTCAGGATTGAAAACTTCTGATTCTGATTTTACAAACCAACCCACAAAATGCTGCTGTAAAACCGGATATTTCGGTTGACTTTCGGCGAAAGCCTTTGTATAAATACTGTTGAATAAATAATTACACGTATATCTGTTTTGTTCTGTACCAACAAAAACATGCGTTTCGAGTTCGTTTATGTCGGTTACTTTTTCATTTACAAAAGTAATATTCGGTTGATTTGAAATAACATCGAAAACGAAATTATAAAAATCTAATCCATTGATTTTATCATAGGTATAGGGTTTTAATTGAAGATCTCGTTTAAAGTTTTCATTGGCAAATAAAGCCAAATCCCATTTTTTAGAAATAATTGGATTCCAAATTGAATCTTCTTTTTCCCAAAAACACCAGGTTCTGTCATTTGTTTTCTTCGAATCCTGATCTAAGAGCAAAATTGATTTATCAGAGAATTTTCCAGATAAAACCATTTTATAAACTGTCATTAAAGACGCCAGTCCGGTTCCTGTAAAAATGTAATCGAAGTGTTTAATTTGCGAAGAATTCATTCTCAAAAATAAGAAAATTTATTCTTTCAGTTTTTCTAAAAGAAGGTTAAAATCCTTTGAAGCAGATAAAAAATCCAACCTCAAAGGATTTAAAACATTTATTCTTTAGTTTTTACTTTCTTTTAGCATATCAATATCTTTCTGCTGTTGTTCAAGTAATTTTTGTTGATTAAGGATCTGATTTTTTTGATCTATTAAAGCTTTATTTTGTTCAATCAAATACAAAGTAAGTTCTTCAACCTTTTTCATTAAAGTTTTATTCATTTCTCCTAATTCCAATCCATTATCGCTTACTTCTTGAGCAGTTGGAACTTCTGGAAGATGTTTGTTTGCTTTTACATATTTTTCTAAATTTTCTAACGATGTAATTTTATAATCTTCTTCAAAAACATAATCCGGCCAATTTGTTATTTCAACTTTTACTTCTTTTGAACGAATATTTCCATTTACAGAAAGTTTATCTGCTGGAGTACTTGTACCAATTCCAACATTTCCTCCATTAAAATAACTAACACCATTACTGCTTAATAGATTTTTAAAAACTCCATTATAATGCATTGCAAATTGCTGCTCTGACCAATAACTCGTATCTGTTGGATAAGTACTGCCAAATATTTTAATACCACCATTACTACCTGAATCTGTTGCCTTTAATGTTAACTTAGCGATTGGTGAAGTTGTTCCAATTCCTATATTTCCTGATTCCTGCCAAAGATTACCTTGCCCAAATGAATTTAAAGTACCAAACAGAATGATTATTGAAAAAAAATGTTTCATAGTTTTAAAAAGTTTTGTTTTTATTTTTGGCAATAAAGAAACAAAATTTAACCTTTTAAGTCCTACTTTTTCTGTTAATATAATTTTTCTAAAAGAAGGTTAAAATCCTTTCGACTTAAATAATTGCTGTACTGCAGTATAATCTCGTTTTTCTCATTCAAAACACACAAAACCGGATAGGTAATTTGATTATTAATTGTTCCAAGCTGTAAAGCCAGTTCATGAACACCCACATTATTTCCTGAAGGTTTGTATTTAAATATCTGATTATTAAAAGTAATATCTCGTTTTTCTTCGGCATTCAAATCAATAAAATAGAAATTGGAGTTTAGTTTCTCGATAATTTCCTGGTTTTTAAAAGTTGTAGTTTTCATTCGCTGGCAAAACTGGCACCAATCGGTATGGATGAAAACGATGATTTTTCGTTTTTGAATTTGTTGCAAGCTATCTACTTCTTCAAAAGTGTTGCTTTTTAACTGGCAGAATCCTGTTGAAGTTATTCCGAAGAAGAAGATTAGGAAAAATAGCTTTTTCATTTTGTTGTTTTTTAGCCCACAGATTTTACAGATTATTATGTCTTTTCGTACCATTAAACTGGACTGAAGTCCAGCTCTACAATATGAATCGAGCCTATGGTTCTTTAAGTTCCAGCGGAACGAACTATGTTGTAGGGCTGGACTTCATAACGACGATATAAAAAATCTCACAAAATATATATATATATTTCGCACCAACTAAACTGGACTGAAGTCCAGCTTTACAATATGAATCGAGCCTATGGTTCTTTAAGTTCCAACGGAACGAACTATGTTGTAGGGCTGGACTTCAGTCCAGTTTAATCATGAATTTACATTATTTCAATTTATATTGTTATGTAATTCTGTAGCTCGTAAATTTACCTCAAAGTATATCGCAACCCAAAAAAACCACGAATAGTCTGATTTTGTCCATAAACATAAGTTGTATCAAAAGTCAATCCGTATGGATTATCCGGAGTCCTCAGTACTTTTCCTGCCGCATCGTATTGCACATTTTTATCAAAAGGATCATTCGTTCTCGAAATCAAAAACGGATTATTCTGCTTTGGAGTAAAGTTCAGCAAATTTTTGACACCGCCGTAAAGTTCAAAATTCTTCCAGCCCGTGTATGTAAACTGAATATTCTGAATACTATACCAAGGCGAATTTGGATTTCTCGGATCATATTCGTTCAGCAAAGGCAGTTTCATTGGACTGTAAACATTTCCGGTATAATCCAGCAGTAAATTCCATGGCTCTATTTTATAAGATACACTCCATGTTCCTGTGAATTTTTCAGTTAAAAAAGGTCTTTCAGAAATTCCTTCCTGAACATTTTTATTGTCTAAAACCGTTGCTCCCAAAATAAACTTTAAACCATTGGTAAAATTGACATCGACATTGGTACTGATTCCCTGACTGATAGCATAACCATCGATATTGTCATAAATGATTTTATTAGGATCTGTTTCATAATCTGAAATGATTTTATTGCTGAATCTTGTGTAAAAAGCCGTTGTTTCAATTCCGATAAAAGTTCCGTTGTCAAAGTTTATTTTCTGAATATAATTCAAGTTTACATTTACAGATTGTTCGGGTTTTAAATCATTTTTAATCACTACTTCACGTGAACCTGTAAGCGCAGCGTGATCTTCGGTAAATAAATTCACAACCCGAAATCCCGTTCCGGCATTTAATCTGAAAATCGTATTATCATTTGCTTTAAAGCGATACGCAAATCTGGGCGTAAAGATAGAACCGTGGATAGAGTTATAATCGTAGCGAGCTCCCAGCAAAATCTGACTTTTTGGTGAAAACGTAATTTCATCCTGAACAAAAATCCCCGGTAACCACGTACTTTCAGCCTCTTTTGTTGCCGGAGTATTGTCGTCATAATACGAATATCGATTTGCAATTCCGGCAAGTAAATCATTACGGCCAATCTTTTTATCCCAAGTCAATTGCAGGAAACCAATTTTTTGATTCGCAATGAATGATGTTGTTCCGTAACGACTGTCCTGATAATGCACGTTTCCAGAGAAGGAAAGAATTAGTTTTTCTTCAAACGGCAATTGATAACTTCCAATTAATTCTGCTCTTTTAGTATAAATGCTTTCACCATAAATTTCGTCGCCACCTCTGTACTTTTTTTCCCATCGAACGTCTCCGCCCCAGCGATCTTCATACATTCCGCGTGCTGCAATCGTAAAAAGACGATTATTATTTCTATGAAAATTCCATTTATTAAAAACCGAAATACGGTCAGAAAGCGTTACATCAGTAAAATTATCATGGTCTTTATCTATAACCTGATTATAGCTGAAATAATTAATCCCTAAAAGAGAAGTCGCTTTTTTGCCGACATTAACCTTCATTCCCAAATCAAGATTGTTTTCAAAATAAGTAGTTGTAAAATAATCCGCAGAAAACATTGGGGCATTTGTTGGATTTTTGGTGATAATATTAATCAAACCTCCAACGGCCTCACTTCCATAAAGAGACGAAGCTGGGCCTTTTACTATTTCTATTCGTTCCACCAAAGAATTCGGAATTCCGGATAAACCATAAACTGTCGAAAGACTGCTCACAATTGGCATTCCGTCAATTAAAACCAAAGTATACGGACCTTCGAGACCGTTTATGTGAATGTCTCCCGTGTTACAAACCCCGCAATTCAACTGCGGCCGAACGCCGTTTATGTTTTGAAGCGCATCATAAATACTAGGTGTTGGATTTTTTTTGAAGAAAACCGGAGAATAAACCTCAACCGGAACGGCACTTTCTAAACGTTTCACTGGTTTTAAGGTTCCCGAAACAACTACTTCGTTAAGCTGGTTTTCATTGTCTTCTAAATCAATATCAAGGTTAAGGTTTTGTCCTTTCGTAATTGAAAATCTTTGAGTCACTGGTTTGAATCCTGTCGAAGTTGCCTGGATTTTTCCTTCTTCAATACTAACATTTTCAAAAACATAATAACCTAAACTATCTGAAACTGTTTTTTGTTTTGTTCCTAATAACTGAACATTCGCGGCTTGTAATTTTTGTCCGTTGCCAGTTATAAAACCAGAGATTTTTGAGGTTTCCTGAGCAAAAGAAAAGTGTAAGTTAAATAATATCAATATCCAAATTGAATTTTTCATCGTGGTAAAATTAATTTTAGACAAAACTAAAAATTAAATTTGACAAATAATGATTTTAAATTTAGAAATTTATAACTTAAAATATGTCAATATGTTATATTTCTATTTGCTTTAAAATCTAAAGAGAAATAAAACAAGTTCAATAGCGTCCAGCTTTAGCTGGATGAAAATATAAACGAAACCAATAGGCTTTAGCCAAACCGATACAATTTGGCTAAAGCCCGTTTTGATTCAAATCTAATTCCCCTAGCTAAAGCTAGGGGCTATTTAAACTTTATAAACTTCAAAAATCCTCGTCAATAAGATCTTTATTAATTACAGCTCCGGCGAAAGACCCTGTAGAAACCGCAATGGCCACAGATCGCATTTGAGTCGTGCAATCTCCGCTCGCATAAATTCCTGCAACGTTTGTTTTCTGCATAAAATCAACTTTTACCAGCCCTTGTTCGTTTAAATCGCAACCTAAATCCGCTGGTAATGGACAATGCTGTTCAAATGGTGGTCTTGCATAAATGGCTTTAACGGCAATTTTTTCCTGATTTTTGAAGACGATGTTTTTTACATAGCCTTCTTTGTGTTCAAAAGAATCTATTTCTTCCTCAAAAATTTGAACACCATGTTTCTTAAGTATTTCTGTTTGTTCTAAAGTCAAAGTTGATTTTCCGTTCGTGCATAATCTCAAATCTTTTGTCCAGTTCGAAATCAGTTTTGCAAAATCAAATGCCATTTCACCATTGGCAATAATAGCTGTTTTTTCATTTTTAACTTCATAACCATGGCAATACGGACAATGTAGAACCGATATTCCCCAACAGTCAGCAAAACCATTAATTTCGGGAAACAGATCTTTAATTCCGGTTGCAAACAGGATTTTCCTTGAATTGAAAGTTTCACCAGATTCTGTTGAAACTTCAAATCCGTTTTCTTTCCCGATCGCTTTTACAGCTAGTCCGTTATAAAAATGAACCGTTTTATAGAGATCCACTTGTAATTTGGCTTTCGCCGAAATCACTGCGGGCTTTTCACCATCTTGTGTAATAAAATTATGCGAATGCGGCGTTTGTCGGTTACAAGGCAAACCGTTGTCAATAACCAAAACCTGACGGAGAGAACGTCCTAAACTCATTGCAGCAGATAATCCGCTGTAGCTTCCGCCAATTATAATCACATCAAAATTCTTCTGTTCCATAACTATACTTTTAATGATTTTGTTTTCTGTGTAATTTGTAATTAATCAAATGCCCGATGATCATTCCGATTCCGCCAAAATAAATCAGATCTAAATGAATCTCTAAGAAGATTTCAGTCAAAATACTAATCCAGATTAAACTCAATGAAACAATCAAAATCGACGAAACCAAAAGACTTGATTTTTTCGTAATTTTGAGAATTGCAAATAAGCCTATCGAAGCAAATACTAAATCGATAATTGGATTGTGACTTATGCCTAAAGGAAGAATCGTTAAAAGTGGAAAAATCAAACAATGAACCAAGCAGATCGTCGCGCTCGAAATTCCTAAAATATCGTAAAAGGATGAGGTAGTTTTCTTCATTTCTTGTACATTTGCTTATTGCAATTTTGTTGCAAATATATACATAAAAATCAATTGCAATATTGTTGCATTAAATTTTTTAATTCAAAATAAAATGAAAGCTACACGTAACACTACAGCAAAGACAGCCGTTTTAGAGGTTTTTGAGAAATCTAAAACTGCACTGTCTCACACCGAAATTCAAAAACAATTGAACGATGTCTGCGATCGCGTTACTATTTATAGAATTTTAGATCGTTTGGTTAACGACGATATCATTCATAAAATTTCGAATCTTGATGGAACAGTAAAATATGCAAAATGCAATCATTCACATCAAAGAGTACACATTCATAATCATGCTCATTTTAGCTGTGAGAACTGTCATGAAATTACTTGTCTTGAAACTGTAAAGCCGAGTTATATTATGCCTCACAATTATAAAGTAAACGAAATAAACTTTACCCTTTCGGGATTATGTCCAAAATGTTTGAATTCTAACATTTAAGTTTTAGACAAGTCTAAAAATATTGTTGAGCGAATATAATTTTTCTATATATTTGGTAAATCAATATATTAGAAATGACTAAATCATTAGAAGAAGTTAACCAATCGGTTGCTACAGAACATAAAAAAACAGGTTTCAGGAAAATATTAGCCTTTTTAGGCCCGGCATATTTAGTAAGCGTTGGTTACATGGATCCCGGAAACTGGGCCACAGATATTGCCGGTGGAAGCCAGTTTGGCTACACTTTAGTCTGGGTTTTATTAATGAGTAACTTAATGGCTTTGCTTTTGCAGAGTTTAAGTGCAAGACTTGGAATTGTAACGCAGCGTGATTTAGCGCAGGCTTCCAGAGAAACCTATTCAAAATACATCAACTACATTTTATACTTTCTCGCCGAAATTGCGATTGCAGCCTGCGATTTAGCAGAAGTTCTGGGAATGGCAATTGGAATTAATCTTTTATTCGGAATTCCGCTTTTTGAAGGCGTTTTGATAACCGTTTTAGATACTTTCCTTTTACTCTTCTTAATCAATAAAGGAATCCGTAAAATGGAAGCTTTTATTATTGTTTTAGTGGCTATTATTGGATTTTCTTTCATTTTCGAAATGATCTTTGCAGAACCTGAAGTTCCAAAAATCCTTGCGGGACTTATTCCTTCTATTCCAAATTCGGCTGCTTTATATATCGCAATCGGAATTATTGGGGCAACCGTAATGCCTCACAACCTTTACTTACACTCATCTTTGGTTCAAACCAGAAAATTCGATAGAAGTCCAGCCGGAATCAAACAGGCTTTAAAATTCAATTTTATAGATTCGACAATTGCCTTGAATTTGGCTTTTTTTGTAAATGCTGCGATTTTAATTCTTGCTGCCGCAACTTTCCACAAAAATGGAATGTTTGAAGTAGCCGAGATTCAGGATGCGCATAAATTTCTCGAACCTTTACTAGGAACAAAATGGGCACCAATATTATTTGCTGTTGCCTTGATCGCCGCGGGACAAAGCTCAACTGTAACCGGAACACTTGCCGGACAAATTGTTATGGAAGGTTATTTACATTTACGAATTCAGCCTTGGGTTCGCCGAATCATAACGCGTTTAATTGCGATTGTGCCTGCTTTAATCGTTATTTGGGTTTATGGTGAAAGTGTAACCGGAAAGCTTTTAATTCTAAGTCAGGTGATTTTGAGTTTACAATTAGGATTTGCGATTATTCCGCTGATTCATTTTGTCAGTGATAAATCAAAAATGAATGGTTTTCATATTTCGAGAACTACTCAGGTTGTTTCCTGGATTATTGCAGCTATTATTGTTTCATTAAATGCAAAATTGGTTTATGATGAAATTACATCGTGGCTTGCAAGTTCAAGTCATCCAATAATTTTATGGCTTACGGTTGTGCCGCTTGCTTTTGCTTTTTTAGGCTTACTTCTTTATATTGTTTTTAAACCTTTTATTGCTAAAGCCAAATCAAAAACTATAAATCATTCGCCTCATAACCTGAAACTTCATTTCTCCCAAAAGAAAACTCAGGAAGTAAAAAATATTGCTGTTTCTGTCGATTTTTCTCATGCTGATGAAGCAGCACTTAATCATGCTTTCGAATTAGGCGGAATGGATGCAAAATATACCCTTATCCATGTTGTTGAAACAGTGGGCGCCTTAATGTATGGAATTCATATTCATGACCACGAAACTACAATTGATGAAAAACTATTATTAGAGTATAAAAAAATGCTTTCAGAAAAAGGATTTAACATTGAAACAGAGCTTGGTTTTGGAAAACCAAACAAAATAATTCCGGAAATCATCAACAGCGGTATTTTCGATATTTTGGTAATGGGAACCCACGGCCACACTGGATTAAAAGATATTCTTTTTGGCACAACGGTAGATAAATTGAGACATAAAATTTCAATACCTTTGTTGATTGTTAAATAAAATAGTTCTTTTTAGAGGGACAAAGGTTCAGAGGTTTCCTCTCAATCCAAAATCTAAAATCAACACTCTAAAATCTAAAATCGAATGACCTTCTCAGAAGAAAATTATCTAAAATCTATATATCACTTAACGGCGGCTTTAGAAACTGAAGTGAGCACGAATGCCATTGCAGAAATCATGGAAACAAAAGCTTCTTCTGTAACGGATATGCTTAAAAAACTGGCTGATAAAGATTTAGTAAATTATAAAAAATACCAGGGTGTTTCGTTAACCGAAAACGGAAAGCTGGCAGCCAAAATGATTGTTAGAAAACATCGTTTGTGGGAAGTTTTTTTGGTAGAGAAATTAAACTTCAGCTGGGATGAAGTTCATGATATTGCAGAGCAGTTAGAGCATATCAAATCTGAGCAATTAATTAACCGTTTGGATGATTTTCTGGGGAATCCTACTGAAGATCCGCATGGTGACCCAATTCCGGATGCTAACGGCCGAATTATTAAAATTGAAAAACAACTGCTTTCAGAATTATCAGAAAATCAAACCGGAGTTTGTGTTGGTGTAAAAGATACTTCTTCAGAGTTCCTTAAATATCTTGATAAGCAAGAAATCGCTTTGGGTTCTAAAATTGAATTTCTTTCTAAAGAATCTTTTGATTTATCGGTAAAAATTAAGGTTAATGGGAAGGAATTGTCTATTTCGAATAAAATTGCTTCTAATCTATTTGTAAAGCTTGTGTAAAATATCTGAATATGAATTTCGATTTACTGCTTTATATAATTTTTCAAATTCCATTGGTTTTTATTGTCTTCAAACAAGATCAATTACATAAGCCTGATGTTTTACTAAAGCTCTTTTCTTTTTCTTTAATTTTATTTATAGCAGGAGCATTGTTATTTTATGACAAAAATTCTTCTTTGCAAAAACTATCTTATTTCGGCTCGCAAACATCCTTGATATTCTTGTTTCTTTATAAAATTATTCGAAATATTTATTACCCTATTTTCTTAAGAGAACCTGAATTTTCAAAAGCACCAAAACACAAAATTGACATAATTCCAACACTAATAATTTTTACAGGAACAATATCGTTGCCTTTTATAATTGACACTTTTCTCGTTCAGAAACTTATAGCTAAAACCTAAACAATTCCTTTTTCAACCATTTCCAGCATAACCGGCGACGCATTTTTAAATGTTGGCGGCTGTTCGATAATACTTCCGGCGTTCTTTTTATTTACTTTGAAAGTTACATCGTTATCTGTTGTAAACAAAAGTGCCGTTAGAAACGGTTTTTTGATATAAGAGCCTAAAACCAATAAAGCTTCATCTAAAGTATGAATGCTTTCGATTTCTTCTGTTTTATAGCGAGTAGTTAATGAAATCGAGAAAGTATTATCTTCATTTAAAATCAATCTGAAATAAATATTTTTAATCTCGGTATCACCCATCGTTTTAGCCAAAGTCAGTTTTGCGAAAGTTCCGGCTTGAATACTTTCTTTAACTCGTTCACAAAAAAGGGCAAATATTGGTTCGTACATTTTTTTTAAGTTGCTAAGGTTCTGAGATCCTAAGTTTTTATAATCTTTGTCTATTATTTTACCACAAAGTTGCGCAAAGATTTCTCAAAGTTACACAAAGATTATATAAATTTTCTTTGTGAACCCCTGTGCTATCTCCGCGCAACTTTGTGGAATAACTTATTTTCCTGTAAATTCTGCTTTACGCTTTTCTAAAAAGGCTGTAGTTCCTTCTTTAAAATCTTCAGTACCAAAACATTTTCCAAAAGATTTTATTTCAGTATCAAATCCGTTTTTACCGTCTTCAAAATTAGCATTGATTGCTTTAATCGCTTTTGCAATCGCAAACGGAGCGTTTTTAATGATTTTTTGAGCAATTACGTTCGTAAAAGATAAAAGTTCTTCTTGCGGCACTACGTGATTTACTAAACCGTATCGTTTTGCTTCTTCTGCAGAAATCATCGCTGCAGTCATAATCATTTCCATTGCACGGCCTTTTCCAACTAATTGCGGTAAACGCTGTGTTCCTCCGTAGCCCGGAATCAATCCTAAAGTAACTTCTGGTAATCCCATTTTTGCATTGTCTGAAGCTATTCTAAAATGACACGCCATTGCCAGCTCTAATCCTCCCCCTAAAGCGAAACCATTAACAGCTACAATAACTGGTTTTTTAAGATTTTCGATATAATCAAATAATAATTCCTGACCTTCGGCTGCTAATTGTGCGCCTTCAACAACGGTATAGTTTGCAAATTCCGAAATATCTGCTCCGGCTACAAAAGCTTTTTCTCCGCTTCCGGTTAAAATAATAACGCGAACATCGTCACTTTTCCCTAATAGCTTAATGGCATTACTCAAATCGCTAATTGTCGATTTGTTTAAAGCATTCAGTTTTGTAGGTCTGTTTATGGTAATTGTAGCAACTTTTTCCTCAATAGAAATTAATATATTTTCGTAGTTCATGACGATGAATTTAAGAGTTTGTAATAGGTAAAGAAACTCTAAACGTGGTTCCTTTTCCGTAAGTTGATTCAAAGGTAATTGTTCCTTTGTAATTTTCTATAATGTTTTTTATAATTCCGAGTCCGAGTCCCATACCACTAGTTTTGGTAGTAAATTTTGGTTCGAAGATTCTTCCGATATCTTGTTTTTGAATTCCGATTCCGTTGTCTTTTACGGCAATTTCAACATTGTTATTTCGTCTTTTTACGGTAACCACAATCGATTTTTGAAACTGACTTTCGGGAATTGCCTGCGTCGCATTTTTAACCAAATTGGTAATAACACGAATCAATTGCGTACGATCCATTTTCGAAATAATTTCTTCTTCATCGCTTTCAAAAGAAATATATTCTTCGTTGAAAATATCTAAAGCCAATTCGACAACCTCAACCACATTTAAAGTTTCATTTTGTTGTGCCGGCATTGAAGCAAAGTTTGAAAATGCTGAAGCCACCGCCGTCATTGTATCAATCTGCTGAATTAAGGTTTCAGAGTAATCATTCATTTTCTGCTTTACATCAGGATCATTGGGATCAAACTTTCTTTGGAAACTCTGCACCGTTAATCGCATTGGCGTAAGCGGATTTTTAATTTCGTGTGCAACCTGTTTCGCCATTTCACGCCAAGCTTCTTCACGTTCGCTTTGTGCTAATTTAATTGCACTGGTTTCGAGTTTGTCAACCATTCCATTATAAGCCTTTATCAGGAAGTTGACTTCTTTGCTGTTTGCTTCTAAAACAATTTTTTCGTTTTTCTGATCTAAGTTGGTTTCTTCCAAACGATCTGAAATGGTTTTTAGAGATTTTGTGATATAGGTCGAAAGGAAATACGCCAAGGCAAAAGCCACAATTAACATAAAAGAATAAACCTGACTTAAACGAATCAGGAAAGTATTCAACTCATTATCGTAGTATCCGTCGTCTTCTAAATACGGAAGATTCAGGATTCCGAGTGGTTTGAATTTTTCGTCTTTTATTAAACTGTATGATGATCTGTTTTTGACTCCGTCGATAGTTTTAATGTCCACAAAACGTTTTTCGATGGAAGAACGAACCAGTTTTAAAATATATTCCGGAATTGGCGGCGCAATTTTATCAACGGCGAAAGATTCTTTGGAAGATTTTAAAAGCTTTCCGTCAAGACTGTAAATGTTGATTTCGATTTTGTGAATCTGCGCTAACTCGTGGATTTTATCCTTAAAGATTAAATCTAAGTTTTGAGTTTTAAGTGGATAAGTGGTTGTCGAAAGAACATAATTGATGTGTTCTTTTACCGCATTTTCTTTTCGTTCTAAACGCTCTTGATGATATTCTTTGGCTTCGGTTTTAAACTGAATAATCGAAATCGAAGCCAATAAAAAAGATGCCACAACAATCAATACAATCATCGACAGGAAAATCCTGGTACGAAGTGAGAGCATTGTCATTTTAATGTTTAGCATAAATTTTAGTTTACAGTCGCAGTCGCAGTTTTCAGTGTCAGAGTGGAAACTATGACTGAATACTATTTTTTGCCACGAATTTCACGAATTTACACTAATTATTTTTTTTGCCACAGATTAAAAGGATTTAAATGATTTTTTTAATCCTCATAATCCATTTAATCTGTGGCAAATATTACAAAAAGAAATTCGGGAAAATTCGTGTAATTAGTGGCAAACTCTTTTTATTTTTTTTCTCGAATTCGTTTGTAAAAACGAAATCCCAGCATTATTAAAACCGAGAATAAAATAATACCGATTACGCCGAAAATCCAGTTGATGGCACTTTTTAAAACTACTAAAAAGACAACGGCAAATAAAATAATCGTTGCGCCTTCATTCCATAAACGCATAAAATTATTGGAATATTTTACCTCATCGTTTTGCAATTGTTTGAAAATCTGATGGCATTTTCCGTGATATAAATATAGAAGGAAAACGAAACATAATTTTACATGCATCCAAGGTTGTGTGAGCCAAATGTGTCCTGCATCTGTAAAAAACAGCATCCAAAAAGCAAAAATACTCGCCAAAACCGCCGACGGCCATGTAATAATGTACCACAAACGGTAGGCCATTATTTTGTATTGCGCCTGCAGAATTTCTTTTTCGGGAGATGGTTTTTCATTGGCTTCGATTTGGTAAACAAACAAACGCACAATATAAAACAAACCTGCAAACCAAGTAATTACAAATATTAAATGCAGGGATTTTAGATAGTTATAATATTCCATTATTATTTGTTTAAAGTTTCAGGTTTAAAGTTTCAAGTTATCAACTTTGAGAAAAACTTGAAACTTTAAACCTGAAACAAATATTATTTAGCCCAATCATTAATCCAGTTACTCACAGTTTGGCACCATTCATCATCATCATTTAAACATGGAACTGCCAGGAATTCTTCACCTCCATTTTTCTCAAAATCTTCTTTGGCACGCATCGCGATTTCTTCTAAAGTCTCTAAACAATCCGAAACGAAAGCTGGTGTTACAACTGCTAATTTTTTGATTCCTTTTGCCGGCATATTATCAATTTCGACATCTGTATAAGGTTCTAACCATTTGTCTCCCGCTAAACGAGATTGAAATGTCAGACTGTATTTATCTGCAGGAAGGCCAAGTAATTTAACAACTTGTCTTGTTGTTTCGTAACATTGATGACGATAACAGAAATCGTGCGCCGGAGATGGCGTGTTACAACAAGAACCGTCAATTTTACAATGTGATTTTGTAACATCGGTTTTGCGAATGTGACGCTCAGGAATTCCATGATAAGAAAACAATAAGTGATCATATTCAAAACCAACTAAATGTTTTTGAATCGAATCTGCTAAATTCTTGATGTAATCCGGTTTATTGTAAAATGCCGGAACATCTGTAAAAGTCATGTGGGGGAATTTCTTTTTACGAATTTCTTCAGCTTTTACCAAAATAGTCAAAGTCGAAGCCATTGCATATTGCGGATATAAAGGAAAAAGCATTACATCTGTAACTCCTTTATCGCTTAATTCCTGAAGCCCTTTTTCGATGGTCATACTTCCGTAACGCATTGCCAGAGAAACTGGAACGTTTACAAGAGGCTGCACTTTTTTCTGCATTCTTTCTGACAGCACAACTAATGGAGAACCTTCTTCCCACCAAATTTTCGCATAAGCGTGTGCAGATTCTTCTGGTCTTTTTCTTAAAATAATACCGCGAACTAATAATGCTCTCAATAAATACGGAACGTCGATCACGTATTTATCCATTAAAAATTCATCTAAATAAGGTTTTACGTCTTTTGTTGTTGGACTATCCGGAGATCCTAGATTTACTAATAATACGCCTTTCATTATTTTTTTGCTTTAGGCTTTAAGCATTAGGCTTTAAGCTTTTATTTGTTTTTAAAAATTTCGTCAAAAGTAGAACTTGCTGCTTTTTAGGAATATGATAATTATTACTTTTTATTTATTGTTGAATATCGAAAATCAATTTGCTAGATATTGGCACACCGATTTAACGGGTTTAACAGATTTTTGCAGATCATTAATTCGTGTTGATTCGTGAAATTCGTGGCGAAAACTTAAACATTCGCATTAATCGACATTAAATATTTTTTTGGAGTTGTGGCAAACTTTTTCTTGAATGCCGCGATAAAATGACTTCCGGTGCTGTAACCAATTTTAAGTCCAACTTCATTTACATTATAAGAACCGCTGTCCAAAAGTTTTCGGGCGAAATCCATTTTGTAATCAAAAAGGAAACCGTAAACCGTGTCGCCGTAAATTTGTTTGAAACCCATTTTGAGTTTCTTTAAATTTAAACCAATTTCATCTGCCAGTTCTTGCAATCCCGGAGGTTCTGCCATATTGGCGATTATAATTTCTTTGGCTTTTCTGATTTTTAGAACGTTATCTTCATCAATTAAAAACGGACATTGTTCTGCGTTTGGATCTTCGGTTCTGTTAAAATACAAACTCAATAATTCATATCCCTTTCCTTTATAATAAAGGTTTTTTATGGATGGATGAAGGTTGTAATGAAAGAGCTGACTTAACACAATAGCCATAGAAGGACTAATATTTCCTTCATTATAATACTTTTTGTCCTTATTATCAGGACTTAAAAAAGTAATATAATCGGCTTCGGCAGAAAACAACGCGTGAAATTTTTTGATGGAAACAATTACGGAAATCACCCACGAGTTAGGTGCCAATTCTAAATTAAGAGGCAATTCTTTCTGCGGGTTGTATAAAAGCAGCGATTTTTCTTCTTTCAGTTCTAAAGCATAATTGCCCTGATTGAACAAAAATTTAGCATTACCTTTTATCCCGAAGTGAAACTGTATCAGACCTGTACCTATTTCGTGCTGTGCATAAAAAGGCTCCGGACCATCGTTTTGAAAACGGATCAGCGTAAAGTCGTCTTCAATTTTTATAACTTCTTGAGAACTCATAGCGATATTTTTTTGAAACTAAAATCAAAAGAAAAGCAAAATGTTATTTAGAATGACTCTAAACAAATTATTTCAAACAAGTTGATTTTACTACAAAAGTACTTCTTTTTGAATAAAATGAGACGTTTAGAATCAAAAAAACATGCAGCGATACAAAAAGTACTTTCAGCGTTACTTTTATAAACAGTATAGTAATAATTTTGTTGCACTTTATGAAAGTGAATTTATGGAAAACAATAATGTACCGAAACACCTTTATTTTTATTCAGTTGGTCTGAGTTATAAAAAAGCTGATGCAGAGGTCAGAGGTCAATTTAGTTTGGATGCCGTTGCGAAGACTCGCTTATTGGAACAAGCTAAAAACGATGGAATAGAAAGTTTACTAGTTACTTCAACCTGCAACAGAACCGAGATCTACGGTTTTGCAGAACATCCATTTCAATTAATCAAACTTATCTGCGACAACAGCAATGGTTCTGTTGATGCGTTTCAAAAAGTAGGTTTCGTTTACAAAAATCAAGAAGCAATTAATCATTTATTTCGCGTAGGAACTGGTTTAGACAGTCAGATTCTGGGCGATTTCGAAATTATATCTCAAATTAAAACCAGTTTTGCTCATTCAAAATCAATGGGATTGGCCAATACTTTTATGGAAAGATTGGTGAATGCAGTAATTCAGGCAAGTAAAAGAATTAAAAACGAAACGGAGATCAGCTCTGGCGCTACTTCGGTTTCTTTTGCATCGGTACAATACATTCTTAAAAATGTTGAAGACATCAGTAACAAAAACATTTTGCTTTTTGGAACTGGAAAAATTGGAAGAAACACTTGTGAGAATTTAGTAAAACATACTAAAAACGAACACATTACTTTAATCAACAGAACTAAAGATAAAGCTGAGAAACTGGCTGGAAAATTAAATCTGATTGTTAAAGATTATTCTGAATTACATTTAGAACTTCAAAATGCCGATGTTGTGGTTGTAGCAACCGGTGCGCAAAACCCAACGGTTGACAAAGCAATTTTAAATCTTAAAAAACCTTTGTTGATTTTGGATTTGTCGATTCCGAAAAATGTTCATGAAAATGTAGAAGAAATAGAAGGTGTAACTTTAATTCACATGGATTATTTGTCTCAGTTGACAGATGAAACTTTGGAAAACAGAAAATTACACATTCCGGCAGCTGAAGCAATTATTGAAGAAATCAAAGAAGAATTCGTTATCTGGATGAAAGGGCGAAAATTTGCGCCAACAATTAATGCTTTAAAGGAAAAACTAAACGCCATTAAAGTTTCGGAATTAGATTTTCAAAGCAAAAAAATCGCTGATTTTAATGAAGCACAAGCAGAAATCATCAGCAACAGGATTATTCAAAAAATCACTACTCATTTCGCAAATCATTTAAAAGACGACGATACCATGGTCGATGAAAGCATCGAATGGATCGAGAAAGTCTTCAAAATAAAAGCATCTTAAATTTAATTTTACCATTAAGATATTAAGGTAATTAAGATTAAATGCAGAAATAGAAACCATTAAATTTTTAAGATAGATTAAGCTTTGCGTATGTACAAAGCAAAACTTAACTTTCTTAATATATTAGGTCAAAAATAAAAAAGTTCTATGACAAAAAAAGAGGTTACTCAATTAGCTTATGAAATTACAGGTTTTGCTATAAAAGTGCATAAAGCTTTGGGACCTGGACTTTTAGAAAGCATTTATGAACAATGCCTCAAATACGAATTAGAACAAAACGGATATGATGTTAAACAACAATTAGTTGTTAAAATAGATTATTACGACCTTGAATTAGAGTCTGATTTAAGAATTGATTTACTTGTAAATGATTGTGTTGTTGTAGAATTAAAAGCAATAGAAAATTTATTGCCCATTCACGAAGCACAATTATTAACATACATGAAATTATTACAAAGACCTCAAGGACTATTGATAAATTTCAACACAACAAACATTACAAAATCAATGAAACCACTTGTGAATGATCATTTCGCAAGACTAATGGATTAAATAAATTTGAACCATTAAGATATTAAAAAAGTTAAGTTTAATGTTCTTTGACAAAGAAAGGCTTAATTACCTTAATATCTTAATGGTAAAAAAATAAAAAATGGCTGAAAAAACAATCAGAATTGGAACGCGCGATAGCGAATTAGCACTTTGGCAGGCACATACGGTCGAGAAAAAACTAAATGATTTAGGTTATAAAACTTCGATTGTTGCTGTTAAATCTCAAGGTGATATTATTTTGGATAAACCGCTTTACGAACTCGGTATTACCGGAATTTTTACTAAAACGCTGGACATTGCCATGATCAATGGAGATATTGATATTGCGGTGCATTCCATGAAAGATGTTCCAACTGCTTTGCCAAAAGGAATTGTTCAGGCTGCGGTTTTACAAAGAGCCAATGTTCTGGATATTTTGGTTCATAAAGGAAATCCTGATTTTGACAATAAACCAAGTACTATTGCAACTGGAAGTTTACGTCGCCAAGCGCAATGGTTTAACAAATACCCAAATCATACTGTTGTTGATTTACGCGGAAACGTAAATACACGCATGCAAAAATTAAAAGACAATGATTGGGACGGAGCTGTTTTTGCTGCTGCAGGTTTAGAGCGAATTAACTTAAAACCTGAAAACTACATTAATTTAGACTGGATGATTCCCGCGCCGGCTCAAGGAGCAATGCTTGTTGTAGCAATGGAAAACGACAATTATACGCTTGATGCGCTTTCGCAGTTAAATGATATCGAAACTGAGATTTGTACTTATATTGAACGTCAGTTTTTAAGAACGCTTGAAGGCGGATGTACTGCCCCAATTGGAGCTTTGGTAACATATAATGAAGACGAAGATACTTTGCATTTTCAAGGCGTTTTACTTTCTATTGATGGAAAACAAAAATTGGAAATCAATAAAACGGTTGATATTTCAGAATGGAAAAAACTAGGTTTCCATTCGGCGCAGGAGATTTTAAATAATGGCGGAACAGAATTAATGCAGAAGATTAAAGAATCCCTGAAAAAATAATGGCAAAATCAACTCAGATATTATCTACGAAAATATTATCTCCTCTTCAAAAACAAGAGTTGACAAAAGCTGGCATCGAAGTAATCGAAGCCGATTTCATTAAAACTGAAAACAAACCTTTCGAACTTAAAAACCTCAACGAAAGTCTGATTTTTACAAGTCAGAATGCCGTTCACAGCGTTTTATCGAATCCAAAATCAGAAGAGCTTAAAAGTAAAAACGTGTATTGCGTTGGCTTAAAAACAAAAATCCTTTTATCTGAAAACGGATTTAATGTTGTGGCTTATACGGGTTATGCTTCAGATTTAGCAGAAATTATCACTTTGATTTACCGCAATGAAAGCTATACTTTTTTCAGCGGAAACCTGAGAAGAGATACTTTGCCAAGCGCTTTAAAAGAAGCCGGAATAAAACTGAACGAAATTCAAGTTTACGAAACGTCATTACAGCCTCAAAAAATAAAATCTCCAGTTGATGCTATCTTATTTTTTAGTCCGTCTGGTGTTGAGAGTTATTTAAAGGATAATTCAATTAAAAAAGAAACTTGTTTCTGTATCGGAGAAACCACCGCAGAAGCTTTACATAAAATTACAAAAAACATCATTATTGCAGATCAGCCAACGGTTGAAGATGTTTTAGAAGATGTTTTATCTGAATATAAGTAACAAACGAGATTTCCTGCAAGGTTTCCAAAACCTTGTAGGTATATATTAATCAACAACAATACCTACAAGGTTTTGGAAACCTTGCAGGATAAACAAATAAGAGATGTTAAAAAACGACCTATTTTTAAAAGCATTAAAAGGAGAAACTGTTCAACGTCCGCCAGTATGGATGATGCGTCAAGCCGGAAGATATTTACCGGAATTTATAGAATTGCGTGATAAATACGATTTCTTCACACGTTGTCAAACTCCTGAATTAGCTGCAGAAATCACGGTTCAGCCAATTCGTAGAATTGCTCCGGATGCTGCTATTTTATTCTCGGATATTTTAGTTGTTCCGCAAGCAATGGGAATTGAAGTTTTAATGAAAGAAAATATTGGTCCGTTTGTTCCAAATCCGATTCGTTCTATGGCAGATGTCCACAGAGTTTACGTTCCGGATATTCAGGAAAGTCTTGGTTATGTAATGGATGCCATTAAATTGACTAAAGAAATGCTGAATGACGAAGTGCCTTTAATTGGTTTCGCCGGTTCGCCTTGGACAATTTTATGTTATGCTGTTGAAGGAAGAGGTTCTAAAAGTTTTGATATGGCAAAAGGATTCTGCTTTTCAAATCCAGCCGCAGCACATACTTTACTACAAAAAATTACAGACACCACTATTTTATACTTAAAAGAAAAAGTAAAAGCAGGAGTTAATGCTGTTCAAATTTTTGATTCTTGGGGAGGAATGCTTTCTCCTGTTGATTATCAGGAATTTTCATGGAAATATATTAACCAAATCGTTGAAGCTTTAGCAGATGTTGCTCCGGTTATTGTTTTCGGAAAAGGATGCTGGTTTGCTCTTGGCGAAATGGGTAAAAGCCGTGCTTCTGCTCTTGGTGTAGACTGGACTTGTTCGGCTAGAAATGCTCGTTATTTATCTGGTGGAAATATCACTTTACAAGGAAATTTTGATCCGTCAAGATTGCTTTCTCCAATTCCGACAATCAAAAAAATGGTTCATGAAATGATCGATGAGTTTGGAAAAGATAAATATATCGTAAATTTAGGTCACGGAATTTTACCAAATATCCCTGTAGATCACGCAAAAGCGTTTATTGACGCGGTTAAAGAATACGGGCAATAGTTTTTAGTCACAATTGGCTTTCCTGCAAGGTTTTCAAAACCTTGTAGGTATAAAATAAGAAACTATTGAAATAAGAAAGAACACCTACAAGGTTTTGAAAACCTTGCAGGAGATGAAAATGAGAAAGAATGAAATTGGAAGTTCTGGAAAAAGATCGTTATTATCATATTTATAATCGTGGCATTAACAGAGATAACATTTTTGAAAATGATGCTAACAAACTTTATTTTTTTAAGCAATTAGCAAAATATTCTGGAGATAAAATATCGATTTTCGCTTATTGTTTGATGAATAATCATTTTCACTTGGTAATTCGCCTCAATGCTGAAGAAAAAGAGGTAACTCAGGCTTTTTCAAATTTATTCAATTCTTATGCTAAAGCTTTTAATAAACAAACTCAAAGAACAGGAAGTTTATTCGAAAAGCATTTTAAAAGAATAATACTAAAAGACGAAAATTATCTAAAACAGCTGATTATTTATGTTCATTTAAATCCGAAACATCATTTTGATTTAGATTTTAAAGATTTCAAATTTTCATCGTATCAGGCTTTCTTATCTGATAAGGAAACAAAAATAAAGCGGGACGAAGTTTTAACCTTATTTGATGATTTAGAAAATTTCATTTTTTGCCATAATCAAAAGAATAATCTTTTAAATGAAACTTATACTTTTGAATGATTCAGGTCTGTCCTGCAAGGTTTCCAAAACCTTGTAGGTCTATTTAGATAATTTTTACATATCATATGTCCAATTAATACCTACAAGGTTTTGGAAACCTTGCAGGAAACGTACAAATAATGCTAAACAAAGGTTTAAGAGACGAAGAAAGTATCAGAATTGACAATGTCCTAAAAACATTGCGTTCTCTAGACTTTGTGCCTAAAACTTTAAATGATACCGAAAAATTCGAAGTTGAAAATCAGTTAAAAGAATTTGGACTAAACCTTCAAACTTTAGTTGATTATAAAAATGAAGAACTAATAACCTTATTAATTCGCTGTCATTTAGATTTTAATCAATTAGAACAATTTGCTGATTTTTTAATTGATTTTTCGAAAGTTGAAAGCTATGATTTTAAAGATAAAGCTTTGGCTCTTTATCAATATATCCAACAAGAAAGCAAGGTTTTTTCTTTTGGAATAAATGCTAAAATTGCTTCTCTAAAAAACAGATAAAATGAGTTTTACAGATTGGAAAACAGACCGAATTGAAAACATTCTTCCTGAAGAGTTCTATAAACTAATTGACAAGAATAAAAATCACATTGGACAAACTTTTCCTGTAACTCTAATTAATTCTGATTCTCTAGAAAAAGCAGAAAATTTTATATCTGTTAGTAAAGACAAAGAAAAAAATAACGAAGGATATTATTTCTACGCGCGGGATATAAAAACTAATAAACTAATTGGTTATTTATGTGTAAAAACAATTGATTACCGCATTTTAAAATGTGAATTGGGTTATTTTATTGATGAAGATTTTCAAGGAAAAGGAATCACATCCAAAATGGTTTCTGATGCACTTGCCTTTTGTTTCAATGAATTGAAAATCAATAAAGTTTTTATCTGTACATCAGAAATCAATCTGGCGAGTCAGCGAATTGCATTAAAACATAATTTTAAACAAGAAGGAATTTTAAGGGACGAGTTTAGAAACGGAGATGGCGAATTGCAAAACACCGTTTATTTCGGATTACTTAAAGCAGAATACAATCAAACATGAAAGATAAATTTTACGCATACATACAAAAATTACAAGATCAAATCTGCGCCGGATTAGAAGCTGTTGACGGAACTGCAAAATTCCGTGAAGATCTTTGGAAACGTCCTGAAGGCGGCGGCGGAAGAACACGTGTTATTGAAAACGGGGCTGTTTTTGAAAAAGGCGGTGTCAACATTTCTGCTGTTCACGGAAAACTTCCTGAAACGATGCGAAAGATGTTTGGCGTTGGCGAAGCCGATTTCTTTGCCTGCGGATTAAGTTTAGTTATTCATCCCCTAAATCCGATGACGCCAACGGTGCATGCTAATTGGCGTTATTTTGAAATGTACGATGAGTCTGGAAATGTAATTGAACAATGGTTTGGCGGCGGACAAGATTTAACGCCTTATTATTTGTTTGAAGAAGATGCTAAACACTTTCATCAAACCTGTAAAACGGCTTGCGACAAACACAATGCGGAGTTTTATCCGAAATATAAAAAACAATGCGATTCTTATTTTTGGAATGCACACCGAAATGAAGCCCGCGGAATTGGAGGCTTATTCTTTGATTATTGCAAAGCAAATGAACAAATGTCGATGGAAAACTGGTACAACTTTGTAACCGAAGTCGGCAATAGTTTCCTTGAAGCTTATGTGCCAATTGTAGAAAGAAGAAAAAACTTAGCATATACTCCAGAAAACAAAACCTGGCAGGAAATACGCCGAGGCCGTTATGTCGAGTTCAATTTGGTTCATGATAAAGGAACCTTATTCGGTTTAAAAACAAACGGACGAATTGAGAGTATTTTGATGAGTCTTCCTCCGCATGTACAATGGGTTTATGATCATCATGCAGAAGCCGGAAGCGAAGAAGAAAAACTAGTAAATGTTTTAGAAAATCAGCGAGAATGGATCTAAAAATGATTTATATAACGTTTTTTGTCAGCGTTTTTGGGTGTTTTGCCCAGAATGATTCGCTGCGAAATCCGTATTTTAAATCATATAATGACAAAATTACCACCAGTATTTATTATTTAGATACTTCTAATAGTTTTCAAATTGCTTCAGATGCTCAGGAGCCTAAAACCTATCTTAATCTTATTCCGAATCGGAGAGAGCAGATTGGTTTTAATTTAAATTACAAGATCATTGATATTTCGGTTGGTTTTGCGCCCAAATTTCTAGAAGGCAATAAAGGCGATTCTCATTCCAAGCATTTTAATTTTAATACCCGTTTTTACTATAAAAAATGGATGCAGTCGTTTACTTTCATCAATCAAAAAGGATTTTATGTTAGTGATGACAATGTAACGGCACAACTGCCAAGAATGCGTACCACGAAAATTGGCGGAACAACGTCATATGTTTTTAATGATAAATTCTCTTTTAAAACATTGATAAGCCAAAATGAATGGCAGACTAAAAGTTCTGGAAGTTTTATCCCCACTTTCTCCTTTTATTACACTAACATAGACTTAAATGCTCCCGACACAACGCCGGGCGACATATATGTATTTACAGTGGCACCGTCCTACTTTTATAATTTTGTAATTAGTGACCGTATTTTGATTGGTGCAGGAGTCGCTTTGGGGGCGGGAATTAATGATGTTGACGGAGATACCTCAGCTTTATATCAGGCAGATTTAAATTTAAAACTGGCTTATAATAATGACCGTTTCTTTGGTTATGCAACCCTTAATTCGGTAAGTTTTTCTCAGGATGATAAAGTTGATCCGCGACTAAACGATAATATTGCCACTTTAAAACTTTCTTTGGGTTATCGATTTGATCCTCCAAAAGAAGTGAAAAAGGTTTATGATAAAGTAAATGATAAAATAGGTTTGTAATGTTTAATCTAAAATAAGAAATTATGGAAAAGGTAAACGTAGAACAGTTAAACCGCATGAATTCCGGAAAGGGATTTATTGCAGCACTAGATCAAAGCGGCGGCAGCACACCAAAGGCATTATCGCAATATGGTGTTGAAGAAAGCAGTTATACAAATGATGAAGAAATGTACACGCTTGTACATGAAATGAGAACCAGAATTATTAAAAGTCCGGCTTTTGACAGCCAATATATTCTAGGTGCTATTTTGTTTGAAAACACAATGGACCGCAAAATAGACGGAGAATGGACTGCTGATTATTTGTGGAAGAGAAAAAACATAGTTCCTTTTTTAAAAGTCGACAAAGGACTTGCTGATCTTGCAAACGGAGTTCAGTTAATGAAACCAATTTCAAATCTGGATGAATTGTTGGATCGAGCTGTAGAACGAAATGTTTTTGGTACTAAAATGCGTTCTGTTATTAAAGAAGCAAATCCATCAGGAATTAGTGAAGTTGTAAAACAGCAATTTGAAGTTGGGAAACAAATCTTTGCAAAAGGACTTATCCCAATTATAGAACCTGAAGTTGATATTTACAGCGCAGACAAAGAAAAGTCAGAACAGATTCTTAAAGAAGAAATTAAAAAACAACTTAATGCATTAGATGAAGATGTAAAAGTGATGCTGAAATTATCTATTCCAACGGTAAATGACTTTTACAGCGAATTAATATCTGATCCACATGTTGTGAGAGTTGTCGCTCTTTCTGGCGGATATGGTCAGGAAGAAGCCAATGAAAAGCTTTCGCAAAACCACGGATTGATTGCCAGTTTCTCCCGCGCATTGTCTGAAGGACTTTTTGCCAATCAGTCTGATGCTATTTTTAATACCAAATTAGAGAAGACCATTAAAGGAATTTATGACGCTTCGATAACATAAATTATGTCAAAAGTTTAAAGTCGTAAAGTCAAAAGTATTGACATCAATTAATAAAAATCTAAAAATAAGATTGCAGAAAAATCTAAAATCTGCATTCTAAAATCTAAAATTCAAAAACAATGTTCCCATTACAAAGAAACCGCCGTTTAAGAACCAACGAATCAATTCGTTCTTTAGTTCGTGAAACTAGCTTAAGTCCACAAGATTTTATGCTTCCAATGTTTGTTGCCGAAGGAAAAGACATAAAATCTGCTATTCCGTCAATGCCTGGAATTTATCGCCATTCATTAGACAACACAATTAAAGAAGTAAAAGAAGCCTGGGATTTAGGAATTAAAGCGGTAAACATCTACGTAAAAGTAAGCGATAACTTAAAAGACAACAAAGGTACAGAAGCCTGGAATAAAGACGGTTTAATGCAGCAAACTATCCGAGCGATAAAAGATGCTGTTCCAGAAATGATTGTAATGCCAGATGTGGCTTTAGATCCCTATTCTATTTATGGTCATGACGGAATTATCGAAAACGGTCAATTAATCAACGATGCGACGGTTGATGCTTTAACTCGTATGAGTTTAAGTCATGCAGAAGCTGGAGCTGATTTCGTTGCGCCAAGCGACATGATGGATGGACGCGTTTTGGCGATAAGAAAAGCATTGGAAGAAAACGGACATCACAATGTTGGAATCATGAGTTATAGTGCAAAATATGCTTCGGCATTTTATGGACCATTTCGTGATGCGTTAGATTCTGCTCCTGTTGATTCGCAAAATATTCCAAAAGATAAAAAGACGTATCAAATGGATTATGCTAACCGAATTGAAGGAATTCGTGAAGCTTTATTAGATGTTGAAGAAGGTGCAGATATTGTTATGGTAAAACCGGGAATTGCGTATTTGGATATTGTTCGTGAGGTAAAAAATGCCGTTCATGTGCCAGTTGCAGTTTACCAAGTATCTGGTGAGTACGCTATGGTAAAGGCCGCAGCAGAAAGAGGATGGTTAGATCACGACAAAATCATGATAGAGCAACTTTATTGCATTAAGCGTGCGGGTGCGAGTATTATCTCGACTTATTTTGCAAAAGAAGCTTCAATACTTTTAAATAAATAAAATGAAAAAAGTATTATTCTTATCTGCCGTTTTAGCATTTGCTTCATGCAAAAAAGAAGTTTCAGAAAGTACAGACCAAACCACAGAAGCATATTCTGAAGGAGAATCGGCGAAAGCTAAAACACCTGAAGCTTTAGGAAAAGAAATTTTTGAAGGAAGAGGAAATTGTACTTCATGTCATCAGCCGGATCAAAAAGTTATTGGACCGAGCATTAAGGAAATTGCCAAAATCTACAAAGATAAAAAAGGTGATATTCCTACATTCTTAAAAGGAAATGCAGATCCAATTGTTGATCCGAGTCAGTTTTCGGTAATGCAGACAAATTTTGGAGTAACCAAAGCAATGTCTGACGAAGAATTAAAAGCAATTGAGACTTATATTTATAGTCATTTGCAATAATTTAGTTAATTCTAAAATAGACAAAAACCGCCTCAATATAAAGTTTGAGGCGGTTTTTGTCTTTATAAAATCATTTATATCAATCTTCTTTTTCTAAAGATTTTTTAAGATTTGACTCGCTTTCAAATTAACCTTATTTTAATACAAATAGAACTTATTGTGGTTTGTTGATTGTTTTTTAGACCTCTACTTTATGTAAACATAAAAAGCCGAATTAACCCATCAAACCAGGATAAAAATGAAGAAAAATAAATTTGTTACCACAATTTGTTCTTTAACTGTACTGTTAGCCGGAACTTTTATATTTTCAAATTGCGAAAATAATCCTGAAAAACAAATTCAAGATTCACCTTTTACTATAACTATGGCAAAGGATTGGTATCATTATAAATTCAAAGAATCTGCTGAATGGAAAGAAAATAATGAAAGTGAAAATATGATTCCAGACTGGAATAATCCAATATTTCGTAAATTAGACGGATTAGAAGTTATAGAAGTCCCTTTACTTCAAAAAGATTCTAAAATTAACACTTCTAGTAAGACCGAATTAAATACTTCTCTTTTAAAAATTGGATTTATGAAGATAAACAACGACAGTATAATAGCTCGTAAATTATATTATATTCCTGAATTGAATTACCTCAATAAAAGTCCTTATGACGAAACCAAAATAGATCTGAGTAAATACAATAACAATTTCATCGGTTTATTAATTACAAAGAAATGGAATAATGAAACCTTGTCTTATAAAAAAATAGGCAAAAACACTATAAACGAATTGGCTATACCAGATGATCTTGGCAAAAGCAACAAAAACAATAAATTGACAAGTGGAACACCAACAACAGAAAATCCTTCTTGGTTTATAGAGCTGAATAGTGTCACTATAATGGGCGGACAAAGACGATACTATTATTATATTAATCCATTTTCAACTAAAACAGATCTTTATAAAGAATCTTATTTCAATAATAACACCTATCAATATAACGGATATTATTATCCTTTAACAAGTGGCAGCAGAGTTGCTTTGGCAGTAACTACAGCTCAATCTATCGAGAATACCACAATTTACTCAACATTTAGTAATTGCAAGAAAGCTATATTGGAAAAACTAAAAAATTCCACGGACATTGATATAGCAAATCTATTTACGGCATTAGGCGCAGATAATAAAATTAAAGTGACATTAATTGACGACTATCCTGTTAATGACAAAGGCACTCCAACAGGAGCTGTTGCATCAACAACTAGAACAAACATTAAAATTCCTTTTGATTATACTATCAGAATAAATCCAGATTACACTCATAACAATCTATCTTTAGCTGTTACAATGTTACACGAATTAGTACATGCTTATTTTATGAGCCTCACCGATAATATGTCTAAAGATAATGGTTTAGTTTCAAACAATTATCCCCTTTTATTTCAAGCATACTGTGATAAGTTCTATCCTGGTAGGTCAGACATTCATCATGAAGAAATGGCAAACAAATATGTAATAGCGATGGCAAGGGCTTTACAGGAATTTCAAACGGGTGTACCGGCTGTTAATGGTGTTCCAGATAAATTATATCTTGACTTAGCTTGGGGAGGATTACACGATACTCCGGTTTATGAAAAAAACTTCCCTTTAGGTAGTGTAGAAAGAAATAGAATTGATAGTGAGTTTCAGGCAGAGCTTAGAAATGGTTATGTAGGAGGATATTACCCAATTGGTGCAAAATGTAATTAGAAATATGAAAAAAGAGCTAATCATAATATTAATTAATATGTGTTTGTTTTCGAGCTGTGCTCCTACTAAAACGGACAAATACAACGCGCTAAATGATTATTTAGACTCAGTTGTTAATGACACCGAAGAAATAATCATTATAAAAGAAAAAGAATCACCAGATCTTGCTATAATAATGTTTTACGGAAATGACTTTTATTCTCAGTTTCCCGACACTACAGTAGTAATAAGAGAGAATGGTATACAAGGTCTTGTATATAATAATGACAAGCATTCTAATTTATTTACCCAAAAAGACTGGTTAAAAATGAAAAAAAAGTATGGCGGTACAAAAAGTAATACTTTAGCAAATAGCGGATATTGGGATATTAATGATTTTAGACATAGGAACATAGTATTTAAGAACCAAGATGCGTTTTTAAAAGATACTATCTCTTTTAAAAATTTTGATATATCCAATTCGCAAAAAAAAGTGTTTAATTTATCGTATCCAATATCATACAAGAAAAAGTACTTGGTTTTTAGTGTCGTGGTAAAAACAACGAGATCGATAGGTCGTGCCATTATTGACAATACGGTAGTCATGGAAAAAATTAATAACAAATGGATTGTTATAGACCGAGCCTATGCACAATGCTGTGATTAATGTTTACTGCTGACATACTGTTGTCACTACTTGATTATAGATTTGAACTTCAAATCAAAATTTAAGTAAAATGGATATTCAGAAGTTTAACATTATTGGAATTTCAGTTAGAACCACTAACGAAAATGGGCAGTCAAGGCAAGATATTCCGGCGCTTTGGAACCAATTTTTTTCAGAAGGAATTCCTGAAAAAATTGCGAATAAGTCAAGTAACGATATTATTTGTGTTTACACAGATTACGAAAAGGATCATACAAAACCTTATACAACCCTTTTAGGTTTTGCAGTAGAAAATTTAGATTCAATTCCCGAAGGCTTGACTGGCAAAACAATTGAAGGTCAACATTATGAAAAATTTACTGCCAAAGGAAATCTTGCAAATGGTGTTGTTTATGATGAATGGCTGAAAATTTGGAATTCGGGTTTAAACCGAATCTTTACTTCTGATTTTGAAGTTTATGGAGAAAAAAGCCTAGATCGTGAAAATGCAGAAGTAGACATTTTCATTGCTATTCAATAATAGAAATAAAAAAACGGCGCTGATTTCAGCGCCGTTTTCTATTTATGAGTTTTTACCAGATTTTTACTCGTTTCTCTGGACTTACAAACATTTTGTCTCCATTTTTAATACCGAAAGCTTCATAAAAAGCATCAACATTTTGAATTGGAACATAAGCTCTGTACATTCCCGGCGAATGCGGATCTGTTTTTACTTGGTTTTTAATCGCTTCATCTCTAGACTTGGTTCTCCAAACAGTTGCCCAAGAAATAAAGAAACGCTGCTCTGGAGTAAATCCGTCAATTAATCCCGGATTTCCATGTGCTTTCAAATATAATTGCAAACCATCGTAAGCCGCATTGATTCCGCCTAAGTCTCCAATATTTTCACCTAAAGTAAATTTACCATCTACATGAATTCCCGGTAACGGCTCTAAAGCACTGTATTGATCTGCCAATTCAGAACCTAATTTGGTAAATTGCTCTAAATCCTGCGGCGTCCACCAGTCAACAAGATTTCCTTCTGCGTTATAACGCGCACCAGAATCATCAAAACCATGAGAGATTTCATGACCAATTACCGCTCCAATTCCACCGTAATTTACAGCTTCATCAGCTTGGTAATTGTAAAATGGCGGCTGTAAGATCGCAGCTGGAAATACAATTTCATTATAAGATGGATTGTAATAAGCATTTACCGTTTGCGGAGACATTCCCCACTCTGTTTTATCAACCGGTTTGCTCAATTTTGCAATACCTTTTTTAAAATTCCATATTGACAAACTTTTCGAATTCTCAAAATAACTTCCGCCATCAGCAACGTTTTTAATTTGAAGTGCCGAATAATCTTTCCATTTATCAGGATAACCAACTTTTATGGTTATTTTATTTAGTTTTTCAATCGCTTTTGCCTTTGTGTCTTTAGACATCCAGCTTAAGTTGTTAATACGGTTTTGGTAAGCCGTAATAACATTATGAATCATATCAACAGCTTTGGCTTTTGCTTCAGCAGGAAATACTTTTTCTACATACAACTTACCAAGTGCTTCACCAATTCCGCGGTTTACAACTTGCAGGGCTTTCTCTTCTCTTGGCAATTGTTTTACAGCTCCTCTTAACGTTTTACTGTAAAAATCAAAGTTAGCCGTTTCAATATCCGTTGATAATTTTGTAGAAGAAGAATTTAATAAATCCCATTTCAGGTACTCTTTCCACTGTGCTACTTTATTCTCAGTAAATACAGTTTGTAAAGCTTTCATGTATTTTGGCTCAATAACAACAACAGTATCTAATTTCGCCAAACCAATTCCTGCAAAATAAGCATCCCATTTTATAGCCGGAGTTAATTTTTGAAGTTCAGCAACCGTCATTGGGTTATACTGCAAACGACTGTCTCTGCTTTCAACACGATTTAATCTTGGTTTTGACAATTCAGTTTCAAAAGCCAGAATTTCTTTAGCGCTTTGTTTTGCTTTCTCTGGAGTTTCTCCAATAAACTGAAGCATTCTCGCTACGTGAAGTTCATATTTCTCACGTTTTTCTTTAGAATCTTTATCTTCTGAAGTGTAATAATCTTTATCAGGAAGTCCTAATTGGCTTACTGCAAGACTTACTGAATTTTTAGAACTGTTTTTTTCATCGGCTCCAATATAAATTCCGAAGAATCCAGAACCGCCTTCTGGTTCCATTTCAACCAAAAATTTTTGAAGATCTGCCACATTTTTAATGGCATCAATCTTTTTCAAATACGGTTTCAAAGGATTAATTCCTGCTTTGTTTCTTCCAACAGTATCTAAAACAGTCAGGAATAAGTTAACAGCTTTTCCCTGATCAGTGTCTGATTTATACTTTGGATTTTTTGATGCATCTTTTAAAATAGACATTACATCTTTGTCTGTCTTTTTAATCAATTCATTAAAACTTCCCCAAGTGGTACGATCGCTTGGAATTTCTGTCTGGCTTAACCAGGTTCCGTTTACATATTGGAAAAAATCCTGGCTCGGACTAATTTTGGTATTCATGTATGATACATTGATACCAGGTTCTTTTGCTGCAGTGGTTTGCGCTTCGATTGCTGTAAAAGAAAGCATTGCAGAAAAAGCACAAAACAAAGGTTTAGTAAGTTGTTTTTTCATTTATAAATGTGTTTCGAGTGTATACACAAACATATCGTTAAAATTTGTAACTCTATGTTAAAATTTATGCAATAATAATGTGTAAGTATTCTTCCATAACATTTTAATGGAAACCATCGATTATTTTCATGAATTAAAACCTTGTTTTTCACGGATTATTGAAATTGTTTTTGGAATATTTGTTTAAAGATTTAAAGTCAAAATGAGAGCAAAAATTCAGAATGCCGTTTCAGGAAAAATTGAAGCTATTGGTTTACCCATTATGGCTTTATGCTGGGTAAGTTTTTTTTGGGGAACAACATGGTTAGCTTCAAAAGAGGGTGTTAAGCATATGCCGGCATTGCAATTGGCAACAATTCGTCAGTTTTTGGGCGGACTAATTTATGTGGGTTATTTTTTGCTGAAAAAACAGCCTTGACCAAAAGGAAAACAATGGCGGACGATTCTTGTTTTGAGTTTTTTAAATTTTGTTTGCAGCAACGGTTTGAGTACTTGGGGCGTGAAATATATGACAAGCGGATTGGGTGCCATCATCAGTGCTCTTTTCCCAATCTGGATTATTATCATTAATTTTTTTAATGGGGAACGTATTGCAAAAATGGCTTTGTTTGGAATTCTAATCAGCTTTGGGGGAATTTGTATTATTTTCATCGATTATATTGCCGACTTCTTAAGGCCGGATTTTCAATTTGGAATTATTTTAATGACGGCTTCAACGATTACGTGGGCATTTGGAATTTTACAAACCAAGAAAAAAGCAGCCAGTTTTAATCCGTATTTTAGTTTGGGACTGCAAATGCTTATTTCAAGTGTGTTTCTTTTTGGAATTACAGAAACGACCGGAGTTAATATTCCATTAAGCGAAATTCCTTCAGAGTCGTGGTGGGCAATTGGTTACTTGGTAATTATTGGTTCTGTTTTAACTTTCATTGCTTTTATTTATACGCTGCAACATCTTCCAACAGAAATCAGCAGTATTTATGTTTACATTAATCCAATTGTTGCGATGATTTTGGGTTCGATTATTTTTGGCGAAACGCTTACACAGGCTATTGCCATTGGTTCGGCTGTAACTTTAACCGGATTATATATGGTCAATAAATCTATTCGAAAGCCTAAAAATTAATCTCGCAAAGCCGCAGAGGCGCAAAGTTTTTATTTAAGTTTAAAGATCGTTGATCTTTAATACGCTTGGCAAACTTAAAACGTAAAGCTTAAAAAATTTAACTCTGCGCCTCTGCGGCTTTGCGAGATTAAAAAAACCTGTTAAAAAGCGTCATAATTATCCCTTTTAAAATGCTCTTTCGTATTTTTGCGCCAAATTATTTTTATGAAATCGCTTCTTTATAAATACCGCAAATTCTTCATTGTATTAATTGTATTTTCTGTAGTCACTATATCTTTATTTTATTCGGCTTTAAAGCCACAAAAAACACTTCCAATTTATAATCCTGCCGATGTAAATCCGGAATTGGTTGACAGTACGATTCAATACAAAAGTAAATACCACACCATTGCTGATTTTTCATTTATCAACCAAAACGGGGATACCATTACTCAGAAAAATTACGAAGGAAAAATTTATGTTGCCGATTTCTTCTTTACCACCTGCGGATCAATCTGCCCAAAAATGTCAACCAATCTTGTTGAAGTTCAAAAGGCGGTTCTGAACAATTCGAAAGTAATGCTGCTTTCTCATACTGTTTTTCCAGAAGTTGACAGTGTTTCAGTTTTAAAAGCTTATGCGGTAAAATACGGAGTTGTAGACAGCAAGTGGAATCTGGTAACCGGAGATAAAAAAGAGATTTACACTATGGCCAGAAAATCTTACCTGGCTGTAAAACTGGGTCGCCCAGATCAGTTGTATGATATGGTTCATACCGAGAATTTTGTTTTGGTAGATCAAAAAAGACGTGTTCGCGGATTTTATGACGGAACAAAAAAGGAAGATATCACACGATTATTAGAAGACATAGATTTCTTATCAAAAGAGTAAAATACCTTATTTTTAGAAAGATTTAGCATTTTCAAACCTTATTATTACCATGGGGTAAAGATTTATTGCCTATTTTTGCAATCTAAATTCAATCTAAATAAGCTTTGCAAAATACTATCCATACCTTGAAAAAAGGCGATAAAGCCATTATCAAAGATTTTGATATCGATTTGATTCCTTTAAAATTACTTGAGATGGGTTGTTTGCCGGGCAGCATGGTCGAATTACTTCAAATTGCTCCTTTTGGAGATCCTTTATATTTAGATATTAATGGTTCGCATGTTGCTATTCGTGTTGAAACTGCTCGTGAAATTGAAGTTGAACTTTTACAAAACAATTTATAATGAGCGTTCAGAATATCAATGTTGCCCTTATTGGAAATCCTAACGTAGGTAAAACTTCTGTTTTTAATCAGCTTACGGGTTTAAATCAACAAGTTGGGAATTATCCCGGAATCACGGTTGAGAAAAAAATCGGGTTTTGTAAATTGCCTCATAACGTAAAAGCCAATATCCTGGATTTACCCGGAACGTATAGTTTGAACGCAAGTTCGATGGACGAAAGCGTGGTAATTGAACTTTTGCTAAATAAAAACGACAAATTATATCCTGACGTTGCTGTTGTGGTAACCGATGTTGAAAATCTAAAGAGAAACTTACTGATTTTTACACAGATAAAAGATCTTGAAATTCCAACGATCTTGGTTATCAATATGTCTGACCGCATGGCGAGCAAAGGAATTTCTTTGGATATTCCGCTTTTAGAAGAAAAACTAAAAACTAAAATTGCTTTAGTAAGTTCCCGTAAAGGTTTAGGAATTGAAGAATTAAAGGAGTTAATTGTTTCTTATAAAACGGTTCCGCACGAACCTTGTTTAAATGCATCAGTAATTGATCCTGACTATTTTCAAAAACTGCAGCATGCATTTCCGAATCAGTTAATGTACAAATTGTGGCTTGTAATTACGCAGGATGTCAATTTCTCGAATTTAGACCGAAATGAAATCCGAAATACTTTTACCAAATCGCATTCAGAATTAAAACGCTTGCAGCAAAAGGAAACCATCAAAAGATATCAGTTTATAAATGATGTTTTAAAAGAAGGTTTAAAAATTGATACTGAAGCTGCGACAGATTTCAGAGCCAGACTGGATCGTGTTTTAACGCACAAGTTTTGGGGTTATGCTATTTTCCTTGGCATTTTATTTATCATTTTTCAGTCTATTTTCAGCTGGTCAACCATTCCGATGGATTTTATTGACGCGACTTTTGCTTCGTTTAGCAGCTGGACTGCAAAAGAATTACCAAGCGGTATTTTAACCGATTTACTTTCGCAGGGAATTATTCCGGGAATTGGCGGCGTTATTATTTTTATTCCGCAAATTGCTTTCTTGTTTTTATTTATTTCTATTCTTGAAGAAAGCGGTTATATGAGCCGTGTTGTTTTCCTGATGGATAAAATCATGCGCAAATTTGGGCTTTCGGGAAAAAGCGTTGTGCCTTTAATTTCAGGAACTGCGTGTGCGATTCCGGCTATTATGGCGACACGAAATATCGAAAACTGGAAAGAACGCCTTATTACGATCTTAGTAACGCCATTCACGACTTGTTCTGCAAGATTACCGGTTTATGCGATTATGATTTCATTAGTGATTCCGAATAAACGAGTTCTGGGATTTTTAAATCTGCAAGGCCTTTCGTTGATGTTATTGTATTTATTGGGATTTGTAACGGCAATAATCTCGGCTTATATTTTAAATAAAGTTTTAAAACTGGATTCAAAAACGTATTTCGTTGTTGAAATGCCAAGTTATAAATTACCGCTTTTCAAGAATGTTGGAATCAACGTTGTCGAAAAAACCAAAGCTTTTGTTTTGGGCGCGGGTAAAATCATCTTAGCGATATCGGTTATTTTATGGTTTTTGGCTTCTTTCGGACCTGGAAAAGAATTTAACGATGCAGAAAACATCGTAAAAGAAAGATTTGCCAATACAACTTTAAATCAAGTTCAGTTTGAAAATGAAGTGGCTTCTCAAAAAATAGAGAATTCTTATATCGGGATTATGGGTAAAACTATTGAGCCTGTAATTTCTCCACTTGGTTACGATTGGAAAATCGGTATTGCGATTATCAGCTCGTTTGCTGCCCGTGAAGTTTTAGTGGGAACACTGGCTACTATTTACAGTGTTGGAGACAGCGATAACGAATCGACAATTAAGAGTAAAATGCAGAAAGAGGTAAATCCTGAAACGGGGGAAAAAATCTTTAATTTTGCTTCTGGAATTTCATTGTTATTATTTTATGCTTTTGCAATGCAGTGTGCCAGTACATTAGCGATTACAAAAAAAGAAACCAATTCATGGAAGTGGCCCGTAATGCAGCTTTTCTTTATGACTGGTCTTGCTTATATTACCGCGCTTTTAGCGTATCAATTTTTAAAGTAAAACGTTATGATCCAAGAAATTATAGCTTTTGTTATATTATTTATCGCCGTTGGCTTTTTGATTAGAAAATTCTTTTGGAAATCTAAAAAGAAAAAAGACTGTGGTGATGGCAATTGTGGATGTTCTTAGTTTAAGTTACTAAGTTGCTGAGATTCTAAGATGCTAAGTTTTCTTATTTCACAGAGTTTCACTCAAATAAACAGAAAGCTTCACAGAGATTTTAAAATCTTTGTGAAGCTTTTTTATGCTCTACAAGTCTTCTGACAAGGAAAATACCCTTTTTTGATGTTTAAAAAACTTTTATGGCTTAGCTAACGATACAGCACAAATTAATTTTGCAAAATAAAATTCAAATAAAATGACAAAGTTCGAAAAAAATGAAATCGTGAGAGATAATAGAGTTACCAGATTATTATGGTTTTCTTTTGGATTTTTGTGTGCTTTCGGAATAATGTGCCTTTTAAAATCTAAAATCTAAAACAGTATAAAAAGTTTTCAGTATTCAGTCACAGTTTTCAGTTTATATGAATGTAAACTGCGACTGAGAACTGTAAACTCACTTAATCCCCTCCCATTCTGCATAAAACTGCGACAGGAATAATTCCATAAAATGATGTCTTTCGGCGGCGATTTGTTTTCCTTTTTCGGTATTCATTTTATCTTTTAGGAGCAAAAGCTTTTCGTAAAAGTGATTTATCGTTGGCGCATTGTTCTTTTTATATTCCTCTTTTGTCATATTCGTTACCGGAGCAATTTCAGGATTATATAAGGCTCTGTTTTTAAATCCACCATAATTGAATGCTCTTGCAACTCCAATTGCGCCAATTGCATCTAAACGATCGGCATCCTGAACAATATCTAATTCTACAGAAGAAAACTTCTTTTCGAAATTTCCGCCTTTATAAGATATGTTTTCGATAATGTTTACCACATGTTGAATAATCTCTTCTGAAACGTTATGTGATTCTAAAAACAAACGGGCAGTTTTGGGTCCAATTGTTTCGTCTCCATCATGAAATTTGCTATCGGCAATATCATGAAGCAGCGCTCCTAATTCTACAACAGTTTTATCACAGTCGGTATCTTTTGCAATTAAAAGGGCATTTTTATAAACTCGTTCGATATGAAACCAGTCGTGGCCGCCTTCTGCATCGTTAAGTTTCTCTTTTACAAAAGCAATGGTTTTATTTATAAGTTCAGGATTACTCATATTGTATTTTGGTTTGTGATGAAATGGCGCGCTGATTTTACTTATTCAACGGATTTGCGCTGGTGTTTTTTATAGTTTAAATAAAAAATGTTGATTGCTAAAGGTTTTAAACTTCAACAATCAACAATATATTTTAAATGTCAATGTCAAAAATCAATTGCAATTACAATATCAATCTAAAATCTACATTCTTAAATCTAAAATTTTTTACAATCTAGCCGGTTCAACCCACTTAAAGATGTGTGATTCTTGTGGAATTACAATTCTTTCAGAGATTCTCGCCATACGGGCTGGTAATTTCATTAAGTAATCACGTGCTTTTTCAGCTTCATCTGTTAAGTTCGTGATTTTATCGATTTCCCATTTGTTGATTAACTTCTGCATAATATCAACGTAGTCATTTGCTGTGTAAACTCCAATACGTTGTGCAGAGTCAGAAAACTGTTCGAAAGCAGTGCTAATCTTTTGCCCTGATTCTCTTAAGAAATGAGCCGGCATAACGATTTTTTGTTTCATCATGTATTGAAACGCCAACATCATTTCACTTGGATCAACCTGAAAAATTCTGGTAACAAATTCGCTGTATGCATGGTGATGACGCATTTCGTCACCTGCAATCATTTTACACATTTTAGACAATTTATTATCACCAAATTTTTTCGCAATCTGTGCTACTCTATTGTGTGAAACATAAGTTGCTAATTCCTGAAAACTAGTGTATACAAAGTTTTTGTACGGATCAGTTCCAGTTCCAATATCAAAACCGTCGTTAATTAAATGCTGTGTTGTCATTTCGATTTCACGCATATTAACACGACCAGACAAATACAAGTATTTATTTAAAAGATCTCCGTGACGGTTTTCTTCACCAGTCCATTGTCTGATCCATTTCGACCAGCCATTACCGCCGTTCTCCACCTGATCTACTCCTTCTACATCCATTAACCAGGACTCATATGTTGGAAGCGCTTCTTCGGTAATTGTATCACCTACAAGCGTTACCCAGAAATCGTATGGCAATTCTTTAGCAATTTCACGTAGTTCCTTTACCTCCTCAAAGAAATTTTCTCCTTCAGAATTAGGCAGGAAATCTGACGGCTGCCAAATTTTTTCCACTGGAATTAAATACTGTTCAACGAAGCTGTCAACGTTTTTTTCCAAAAACTGCATCACTTCTAATCTAATGTTTTTTATAGACATTACTTATTTTAAATTTGGGATTTATATTTTAGCTCGGACTAAAACTTAATCCTGTTTATACTCGTTTACTCCTTCAACTACCGCTTTTTCTGTTAATGCCATTAATTCGGCAAAATCATAATCTTTTACTGCCATCGCTTTGTGTGCCGTAAAAGTTAAGTGGTTTCCTAAACCAACCGGAAACATACCGTAACGAACCATCTTCCATGAATTATTAATACTTACCGGAACAACGTATGCAGATGGTGCATATTTACATAGAATTTTTAAACCGCTTTGGGCAAATTCTTTAGGTTTTCCCGTTTTACTGCGGGTTCCTTCCGGGAAGATTACAGCAGATCTAGTGTTTTTTTCTATATATTCAGACAAGCCTTTGATTACTGGAATCGCTTGTTTAGGGTCTTTACGGTCAATTAAAACAGAACCTCCGTGGCGTAAATTAAAAGACACACTCGGAATTCCGCTTCCTAACTCCTTCTTACTTACAAATTTACAATGAAAACGTCTAAAGTACCAAATCATTGTCACGATATCGTACATACTTTGGTGATTGGCCACAAAAATGATTGGAACTCCTTTCGGAATTGTATCTACGCCTGTAACTTTATAAGTTGTACCCACTAAACGCGTACAGCTTAAAAGGCAGAAATTTAAATAATCAACACTTTTTTTGTGAGCCTGATAACCAAAAAGATTAAGGCAAATCCATTGTATTGGGTGAAAAACAGCCAAACACAATCCAAAACATAAATAAAAAATTACGGAGATTGGATATGAGATTATCTTTTGCATGCTTGAAAAAATTTGAGGTCAAAAGTAGTAAATATATTTTTAGCGTTAGAAAATTTGAAAACAATAACCGTTTTTATGGTTTAATTGTACCTTTGCCCATAAAATTGCAAATTTTTTCTGAATTAAATGAACTTTACCTACCCTAAAAATGAACGCTTAAAGAGCAAAACCACGATTGGATTACTTTTTTCTGAAGGAAAATCAGTTTCAAAATATCCCCTTCGTTTGGTCTACCGTCAAGCGGAAGCTGCATATCAGGGTAATACAAAAGTGGGCGTTTCGGTTTCTAAGAAATACTTTAAAAAAGCAGTCGACAGAAATTATTTCAAAAGAGTGCTCAGAGAAACCTATAGACTCAACAAACATTTGCTGCTGGATCATTTAAATCAGCCGTATTCTTTCATGCTTTTTTACCAGACAAAAGACAGATTATCTTACGAAGAAATCAATACCAAAACAATTCAGTTGTTTGAGAAATTTGTACAGCAGTTAAACAAAACTCCCGATTCTGAAATCAAAAAGGATTTATAAAGCTTCAAAGTCAACTTTGTACTCTAAATCAGATAAAAAATTATAAAAAAATTGTAGTTTTAGCACTAAATTGAAATTTTATGCGATACATTTTCTTTTTATCTGTAATTTTTTGTGTTCTTTCTAGATGCAGCAAAAGTGAAGTTGCTAATGAAGAACAAGTAGCTTCGATTAGTGCTATAAAATTAGCTCCAAAAAAATATGAATCAGGCGGTGCAGATAAAAATCTAGATGGTTCTTCAACTCAAATTGAACAAAAAATCATTAAACAAGCATCGCTTCGATTTGAAACCAATGATTTAGAAGAAACGTACAAACAGATTCAAACTGCGGTTAAACAAAGCCAGGGAAAAGTTCAAAGTGATTCTGAAGGAAAAGACTATGGCACGCTTTATCGAAATATAACGATTAGAGTTCCAAGCCAGAATTTTGACAATTTTATTAATACAATTTCAAAAGGCGTTGCTTATTTTGAGAGAAAAGAGATTACTGCCGAAGATGTTACCGAACAATATATCGACTTAACAACAAGATTAAAAAATAAAAGAAAACTCGAAGAACGTTATCTTGAAATATTACAGAAAGCCACAAAAATTAGTGAAATTTTAGAAATCGAAAAACAGATTTCGATTATCCGCGAAGAAATTGAAGCGAAAGAAGGCCAGTTAAAATATTTAGAAAGCAGAGTCTCTGAAAGTACGGTTACAATTGAGTTTTTTAAAAACCTGCCGGAACAAGAAGCTGTGCAATTATCTTACGGATCAAAAGTCTGGACCGCTATCAAATCAGGATTTTTTAGTTTGTCAAGTTTCTTTATATCAATTATCAGCATTTGGCCGTTTATAATTATAATTTGTGTATTAGCCTATTTTATTAGAAAGAGAATTAAAAGAAAAAAACCATAGTCATGTATCCTTATTTCAAGAAGAGATTTATTATACCAACTGTTGCGGCAGGATTATTATTTATTGGAACCAGTTTCAAAGAGGACTTTTTTGAAATTGCCAAACAAATTGAAATCTTCACAACGTTGTTTAAAGCCGTAAACACAAATTATGTAGACGAAACAAATCCGGGTGATTTAATGGATAAGGCCATTAAAAGCATGTTGGGAAGTTTAGATCCTTATACGGTTTACTTTAACGAACAAGATGTAGTTAATTTCAAAATCAACAATACGGGAGAATATACCGGAATTGGCGCTATGATTGCACGCAAAAAAGACCGTTTGATTGTTCGCGAACCGTATAAAAATTATCCTGCAGATAAAGCCGGACTAAAAGCAGGTGACGAAATTATTCAGATTGGTGATGTTTTGATTGCTGATTTTAAAGATGATGCTTCGCAATTATTGAAAGGAACTAAAAACACTAAAATTGCTATAAAATATCTTCGTCAGGGAAAAACTTTTACAACTGAATTGGTTTTGGATGAAGTGGATATTAAATCGGTTCCGTTTTACGGAAAGATCGATGAGAAAACCGGATATATCGTTTTGGCACATTTTAGCAGAAAGGCTTCCGCCGAAGTTAAAGATGCTTTGGAAAAATTGAAAGCAGACGGCGCAAAACAGATTGTTTTAGATTTAAGAGGAAATCCCGGCGGACTTTTGAATGAAGCGATTGATATCTGTAATTTATTTGTTCCAAAGAATGAAGTTATTGTAACGACGAAATCAAGAATCGAAAAACATAACAATACGTATAAAACCACTAAAGAACCAATCGATACAGAAATTCCGCTTGCTATTTTGGTTAACGGAAGAAGTGCTTCGGCATCTGAAATTGTTTCCGGAGCTTTGCAGGATTTAGATCGCGCTGTGATTTTAGGAAGCCGTAGTTTTGGAAAAGGTTTGGTGCAACGTTCTGTTGACCTGACTTACGGAACGCAGTTAAAGGTTACAATTTCGCGTTATTACACTCCATCTGGACGTTGTATACAAGCGCTTGATTATGCACATAAAGATAAAAACGGTGTTGCCCAAAAAACAGATTCTAAAAACTTTAATGCTTTTAAAACCCGAAAAGGAAGAACGGTTTATGACGGCGGAGGAGTTTTACCGGACATTGAGTTAGAAGAAGCCAAAATGAGCCCTATTACAAGCTCTCTTTTGAAAAATGACGGAATATTTGATTACGCTACTACTTACTATTATAAAAATCCAAATTTGGGCGATAAAATCCCTGTAGTTTCAGATACTGATTATACTGCTTTCAAACAATACCTAAAAACAAACAAAATTAGTTTTGATACGGAAACAGAGGTTGCCCTGAAAAATACTTTGGCTGCAGCCAAAACTGAAAAAATTGACGAAACGATTGCTCCGGAATATCAACAATTATTAGCCGCATTAGAGAGAAGTGAAAATACTTTGCTGGATAAAAACCAAAAAGAAATTCGTGGTTTAATTCAGGAAGAGCTTATCAAGAGATACCAATATCAAGAAGGTTTGTATCAGTTTTATATTAAGAACAATTCAGAGATTAAAAGAGCAGTAAACGTATTGAATAATCAAACTGAATATAAAACGATTTTAAAAATGTAGAAAAATGAAACTTTCCCGGGTCCTGTTTTTGTTTATTATTTACAATCTATCGGCACAGCAAAGACCAATCGAAACAGTTTATTTTGATTTCGACAAGTATGATCTTACTGAACCGCAAAGCAGAGTTGTAAATAATTTTATCAAATCAATAGACACCGCGAAAGTTGAATCGATACAAATCTACGGTTACTGCGATGACCGCGGCACTGACGATTATAATTTTAAATTGTCTCACGACAGGGTTAATACCATTCAAAACTTACTACTTTCCTTTGGTTTTAAAGAAAGTAAAATTGTAATTCTTGAAGGCAAAGGCCGTGTTGTAGTTCGGCCGGATACTGTCGAAAATTTATACGAAACACGTTTACGCAATCGGCGGGTTGATTTGATTGTGGTAAAACGAAATAGTTTTAATAAAGAAGGTTATTCTTCTTTTAAAGATAAATTAAAGGTTGGCGATAAAATATATCTTGAAAACATATTGTTTGATATGGGAAGTGCCAGACTAACTAATAATTCTAAAAAGGAATTGGATAAGATTTCTGTTATACTTCAAAAACAAAAAAACATACAGTTCGAAATTAGAGGTCACGTTTGCTGTACACCACAAATTTACAATGACGCAATTGACAAAGACACTAAAGAAAGAAAACTTTCCTGGAACCGGGCCAAAACAGTTTTTTACTATTTAAGTTCTAAGAAAGTTTCTAAAAACAGAATGCGTTATCAAGGCTGCGGAAACAAATTTCCTTTAAAAAGAGGTGATATTTATGATCGCCGCGTAGAATTTTTAATTACGAAAATTTAAGTTTTTTTGCCACGAAGGCGCTAAGCCGCAAAGTATTTTACTTAAAGTTTTACTCTAAACTATGTTGTTAATTATTTCTTTTAAAGGTAATTATAAATTCATAAAAACACTAAAAACCAATATTGCAACATTGTAGCGTTATTCTTTTATGCTTATCCGCGAATCATTTCGATGTGTTCGATATCGTCTTCAAGATACATTTCACTTGATTGGACAAAACCATGACTTTCGTAAAATTTCTTTAAATATAATTGTGCTCCAATTGTAATTTGGTCCTTTCCAAAATTAGATTTTATTGCCGCAATTGCTTCACGCATTAAATCGTGTCCCCATTTTTTATCACGATAATTGGCATCTACAATTACTCTTCCTATTGAGGCATTGTCGAAACTAATTCCGGCATCGAATAAACGAGAATAGGCAACAACTTTACCGTCATATTCTCCAATTAAGTGTAAAGCTTTCTTGTCTTTGCCGTCAATGTCTAAATAAACGCAGTTTTGTTCTACTACAAAGATTTCACTTCTTAATTTAAGCAAACCATATAGTTCATTTACAGTTAATGCCTCAAATGGCTTAATTTTCCATTTTAATTCCATTTTGTATTTCTCTTTTAATTTTAATAATCCTAAAAACAAAATTACGTCAAATATTATCAAATAGAAATCCCGATTATAAAACTATAATCGGGATTTACTAAAAAGATACTTGCTATTCCTGCAAGGTTTCCAAAACCTTGTAGGTATCTTATCTAATTATTTACTTTGTCAATTACACCTACAAGGTTTTGGAAACCTTGCAGGAGTGCAAACTGCTTTACTTTATCATTTTTTCTTCATGACAATTTCCATGCTTTTGTATTCAGCACCGTCTTTGACATCGAACATTTCCATTTTACGGGTTGTGGCATCTACAATAGTATAAATTTCTCTGTAAGGTGCTTTCTTTCCCGTTACCGGATTTACTACTTCACCTTTAAATTCCATACTTTTTTTTCCTTCATCATATTTTCCCGTGGCAACCATCATTCCGGTTCCCATATTGTCGATAAAAGTTGTGGTGTATTCTTTGCTCGCGTTGTTATAGGCTAATGTACTTTTTCCTTCAAATGGTGCTCCCATAATTTTTCCGACATAATTACTTTCCTGATAACGTCCGCCAAGAATCATTTTGATAGTCGCAACTGATGTTGATTTTTCTGGTTTTCCGTTTGGTTCGTGCCAAAAAGTCATTTCACAATTCCAAGTTCCAACTTCGTCTGTCATTAATTTGTGCGGTGCGCCCGGAGTTGCATACGCTTGCCAGGCTTTCATTTGTGACACAGAATCTACTGGTGCTTCGGCTGCTGGTTCTTCAGTTTTAATACTGTCCAAATCTTTTGGTGTATCAACTTCGGTTTTTACTTCTTTTTTACAAGAGATAAAACATAATGCAATAATTACTAATGTTGTGGTTACCTTTTTCATAAGTATTTGTTTTTATGTTTGTTATAAAACAAAAGTAAGAAAAATAATAACTAGAGTTGTTTCAGGTTTAAAGTTTCAAGTTTCAGGTTATGCTATGTGGTTTTTACCGCAAAGTTCGCTAAGGTTACACAAAGAAACGCAAAGTTGTTTTTTAAGAACCTGACTTAAATTATCTTATATAACTTATATGGTTTAATATTCGGTTAGAAAACCTGAAACCTGAAACTTGAAACAAACATTTATCGTTTATCTATTTTCACAGATTTAATTATGGCTTCGAGATCGAACATTAAGTCGCGTTCTTGATTTGAGGGTGAATAGCAAAATCCTTCAATAACTAAGATTCGGTTATAGACTGGATCTACGATTGCGTAGTTAATGAAAGGTCCGGCCATGAAGTCATTTTTTAGTTCCCATGTTCCTTTGGTTTCAAAAGCTTCTTTTCCGTCTAATGATGTATTCGAAAAATAGGGCGCGTAAGCTTCTCCGGTAATCATTCGAGTTTTTGGTTCTCTTCCTTTGATGTAGTAACCAATTGAGTCGCGCATTTTTATGATATTGCCAACTACATTTCCACGGCTTTTGAAGTTGTGCAGCGGAATTTGATATATCAATAAACTGGTATTTCCGCTTATAATATCTTTTTTAAGCCAGATGAAATTCTTTTTGTGAAGCATATATTCATATCCGGTTGGAATCTGGATATCTATATGGAATTTGTTTTTTATAACAGCCGGATTTAAAAGTGAAGCGCTGTTGTCTTCCTGAATTTTCTCGATTTCGGCATCGCGAATCATTTTGATGATTTGTGCCGAATTTAATTCGATACTGCAAATAATGTCATCAACAGATTTTCCGTAAATACGAAAAGTGTTGTGCGGCAGTGATTTATTGTGGGTTATTTCAAACTTATCTACAGCTGATTTTTTAACAACGATAATGCTTCGACTGTCGGTAACAAATCCTTCCAGAAGTTTGGCAGGATATTGATTGATTGTAAACAGAGGTTCTTCCTGAGTTAAGCCCAGAACTGGCGATGCAAATTTATTTCGGATACTGTCGCCAACTTCTCCATACCACAACTGATCGTCGATGATGATGGAAATTGTATTTGTTTTTCCGGAAACAGGTTCTTCTTGTTTATCTGTTTTTAAACAAGAAATCAATAGAAACGGAAGTATTATAAATAAAAAATGGGTTTTATTCATTTTCTTAATTTATGAAATAAAACCCAAATTTAAATAAGATTTTTTATTATCCGTTTATTTTAAGTTTCATTCCGGGTTTTATATCTTCATCTTTAATACCATTCCATTTTTTAATATCTGAAATTGTTACTCCAGGATATTTTTTAGAAATACTGTATAAAGAATCACCTTTTTTAACGTAATAATCTTCGGCTGCAGTTTTTGCTGAAGGCGCTTTCTTTTTGAAAGAATCAACAGAAGTAGATGCAATAGCAGTAGAACCCGGTTCGTGGATCTCTGTAACTATTTTAGAAACTACTAATGTTTTTCCTAAACCAATATTATTAGAGCTAAGATCATTTAACTCTTTTAAGTCCGCAATAGTCGTACCGAATTTTTTAGCAATGCTTCCTAAATTGTCTCCGGCCAATACAACGTACTCTACAGTTTGTATTGAAACTTTATCATTATCTTCTGCAGAAGCAACTGCTTCTTCTGTATTTTTCTCTACTGCAGGTAATACTTTCGGCTCTTTAATAACTTTGGCAGAAGTATCAATATCTGATTTAATTTTTAAAGATTTACCTAACGCAATTGCATTTGATTTAAGGTTATTCCATTTTTTTAGATCTGAAATATTCACATTATACTTATCTGCAATACTGCCTAAGTTATCTCCTTTTTGAACTTTATAGAACTGAATATCTTTAATCTCTTTATCTTTAGATACTTCCAGAGATTTAGTATCTCTAACCGGTTTTCCTTTTGGAGCAATTTTCATTGCTAAACGAGTTGGAATAGTTCTGTTTTCTGATTCGTGTTTTACGTAAGCGTAAATCTTGTCTTCATTTGAAACAAAGGTTGCGATTTTATCTTTTGGTAAACGAAGGAAATTTTGTTCTCCTTGGTAAGCCGGCACCACATTTAATTTATAAGATGGATTTAAAAGCTGTAACTGTGATTGCGGCATGTCTAACAAATCAGCAATTTGTTTAAAAGACATTTGATTTTTAACCGCTACAGTATCTGTTTCAAAGTTTTTAATAACCGCTCTTTCAGGGTTGATTCCGTGTTCTTTGTGATATTCAAAAAGATACATTGTAGCATAAAATGCCGGAACATAACCTTGAGTTTCTTTTGGAAGGTAATTACGAATATCCCAGTAACCAGTTTTTCCGCCAGAACGACGAATTGCTTTTGTTACATTTCCAGGACCTGAATTATAAGAAGCTAAAACAAGTTCCCAGTCATTAAAGACATTGAACATTTTTGTCATGTAATTTGAACAAGCAGCAGTAGCTTTAAGAGGATCACTTCTTTCATCAATATAAGAATCGATTTTTAAAGCGTATTGTTTTCCGGTTCCGTACATAAACTGCCAAAGTCCGGTAGCGCCCATTTGAGAAACTGCTTTAGGGTTTAAAGCAGATTCTACAACGGCCAAATATTTTATTTCCAACGGGATTTTTTCTTTAGCGAAAGTTTCCTCGAATATTGGAAAGTAGTATTCTGATAAAGCCATTAATCGAGAAAACGATTTTTTACGATTCTTAAGAAATGACTTTATTATATTTTCTAATCCTTGATTGTATTCAATTTCAAAAGGCGATTTAGCATTCATTGCCGCCAAACGCTGCTTAAGCAGTTCTGTTGGCAATTCTTCATCAACCGTAACGTCCTTGTTAATGGTTTGAATATCTTTTGTCAAATCATCGTAGATGTCTAAACTTACTAACTCATTCATCCAAAGGCTGTCAACTTTTGTTGCCAGATCATCTTTCTTGAATGTGCTTTTGATAGAATCTAAATAAGACAGCTTTACTTCGGGCTTAATTTCTCTTGATACTTCTGCAGTTTCCTGCGAGAACATCGATAGAGAAAACAATACGGTTACCGCTAATGATATTTTCTTTACAATCATATAACATTTTTTTAAAATTCTATAAATCAACTCATTATAGAATCATTATTTTTGCAAACTTAAAAAGTTTAAGGCTTAAATATACGCAAAAAAATGTTAATTGTGATTTTTTAGTCTAAAATTGCAGCAATTCCAGGTAAAACTTTGCCTTCTAACATTTCAAGCATTGCGCCTCCACCAGTAGAAACATAACTCATTTTGTCTTCAAAACCGAATTGTTTTACTGCTGCAACAGAATCCCCTCCTCCAACTAGAGAAAATGCTCCTTTTTCAGTTGCTTCTGCAATATAATCTCCTAATGCAATTGTTCCTTTAGAGAATGTTTCCATTTCAAAAACTCCTAATGGACCGTTCCAAAGAATAGTTTTTGATTCTAAAATTACTTTTTTGAAGTTCTCTAATGATTTTGGACCTGCGTCAAGACCTTGCCATCCGTCAGGAATTGCAGTTACGTCTACAACTTGTGTATTTGCTGAATTTGAGAAATCATCTGCAGCAATTACATCAACAGGAATATGAATTTGAACATTTTTTTCTTTTGCTAATCTTAAGATTTCAAGTGCTAAATCTAATTTATCATCTTCACAGATTGAATCTCCTACTTTTCCGCCTTGAGCTTTAACAAATGTAAAAGTCATACCGCCGCCAATAATCATGTGGTCAACTTTATCCAAGATATTTTCGATAACGGTAATTTTAGAAGAAACTTTAGAACCTCCTAAAACTGCTGTTACTGGCTTTTCGCTATTTTTAAGTACTTTGTTTAAACTGTCAATTTCTTTTGCCAATAAAGTTCCAAATGTTTTATCGTTTGGAAAAAACTGTGCAATAATTGTTGTTGAAGCGTGCGCTCTGTGTGCAGTTCCAAAAGCGTCGTTTACATAAATATCACCAAGTGAAGCTAATTCTTTTGCGAAAGCAACGTCTCCTGCTTCTTCTTCTGCGTGAAAACGTAAATTTTCAAGTAATAAAACTTCTCCAGGCTGTAGGTTTTTAGCAGCTGTTTGAGCTGGTTCCCCAACGCAGTTTTCAGCAAACTTAACTTGTACTCCTAAAATTTCTGAAGCAGTTTTTAAAATATGTTTTAAAGAGTATTTTTCTTCAGCTCCTTTTGGTCTTCCTAAATGCGACATTAAGATTACACTTCCGCCTTGAGCTAAAATAGTATCGATAGTTGGTTTTGCAGCTTCAATACGTGTAGTATCAGTTACATTAAAATTCTCATCCAAAGGCACATTAAAGTCTACACGGATAATTGCTTTTTTATTTTTAAAGTCGAAATCGTTTAAAGTTTTCATTTGATATTTTTTTTAGTTTTTTTAGAAAGAAAAACAAATATAGGACTTTTAAAGTACTAATAAATTCGGATAAACTAAAAAAGAGACAACAAAAAGAACGAAAACGTTATAAATTCACAAATAAATTGGTTTATTAAGGATTAAAAACAATTATCGATAGTAATTTGATACCTGAGGAAATGAAAAAACCTTTTCTGTTAACAGAAAAGGTAAATCTATTTGGATTAAAAAGTCGTTTATTTCTAAATCGTTTTTAAACTCGGAGAGAATAAGAGTTTATTTAATTAATTTTTCAAGCCTCAACATCATTTCATCTTTCTCTTTCAACATACGCTCGTATAATGCAATTTTTTCTTCGTGAAGTTGAATCAATTTGTCGATTGGTTCATTATTAAAAGTTGGGCTATAATTTATCAAACCTTGAGTATCGTGAAAAGTATTAGAAATAATATTTATCGCTTGCTCTTCATCGAAATTTTTAAAAGCTTCAACTGGAATTTTAAGAACTGTAGAGATCTGTTTAAGCAAGTTGTCTTCAATTACATCTTTTTGTTCTAACAAAGAAATCTTCTTTTGATTCCAGTCTTCTCCCAGATCATAAGCTAATCCTTCCTGTTTTATGTTAAGCATTTCTCTGAAACGTTTTACATTTCTTCCCTGATGAATTTTCTGTTCCATAATGAGTGTCATTTTTCTGAAGGCTCAAAGATAAAGCCATTTGGATTAAAAGCCCGAATTTCAAAGATAAAAAATATCCTGCAAAAATCCATTTTATAAAAAAACCTTTCCTGTTAACAGAAAAACAGAAAAGGTAAAAAATGAATTAGATTATTTTTTGTTTTTGGATCTTGAATTAATCTTCTGTTTGAATATAGCAAATAGACAAATTATGCTGAACGGGAAACATTATCGTTTCATATTCATTTGCGTTTTCGGTATTTTTTGAAATGAGATAATTGCCTTCAATGATTCCGAAGTAATTTAATAAAGGCGAATAAAATGTGATTCCGATTTTGTGTTTTGATGCATCAGTTATGTCTGTATTGATAATGTCTAACTGATAATTGATAAATGGAAAATAGTTGTTTCCTAAAATATCTGTTACACGATGGAAATTCCCTTTTAACTGCTCTACATAACCGCTGGCAGCGATTCCGGTTAGAAAATGTAGTTGATTTGCTTTTTCGTTTTCACTTAATAATTCTCTAAATGTGTTTTTTGGATTCGATTCTGAATTAAATTGCTGAGACTGCATTTGGTATTCTTTGAAAGTATCTTCAAAAACATATTTATCCCAAAGTAAAGCCGATGAGCTGTCTATTACGATACGATAAGCGAGTTTTATCTTTGTTATTTTCATTTAATTTGAATTTAGAGGAACTTCAATTACAAGCAGCATCGCATTTTGCGACAACGATTCCCATTCTATAGTTTCTGTTTTGGAGATTGCTAAACCATCTTTTGCTTCCAGAAGTCGGTTTTCGATTTCAAAAGCGCCGTTAATTACGAAGACGAAAAAGCCGTTATCAGTGTTCTTTAAAGTAACGGTTCCTTCTTTTCTTCCGTCATAAATACCAATGAATCCAAAAGCATTTTCAATTTCAAATAATGAATTCAATTTGTTGTGTGAACTTAAATCGAATTTATATTGCTGAAAATCGTTTTTAAAATGTTGTTTTTCTATTTGAAATTCGAATTCTAAATAACTCACATTTTCCTTTTCGTACGGATTATGGATTTCAATAGTTAATTCCTCAAATGCTGTCAGAATCTTAATTTGCTCTACGTGCAAAAATTCCTCATTACCAATATTATCTTTATATTCAATTCCGCCAAATAAAGGCAGGATGATCACATTTGTGTTTGGGTTTATAAATCGAGTAATACTTTGTTGGGGAGCTAATATTACTTCATTTAAAACTTTTAAGGTTCCAAATGCTTTTCGGGATAAATCTTGGTAATGTTCAAAATTAAAAGTCGAGAAACAGTTGTGTTTTTCTGAATTGAAAAATCCTCTGGAATCTGACTTGTAAATTTGTGCTGGAATTTGAGCTATCATATAAATTATTATTTGAAGTTAACCAGCAACGTTTATGGTATGAGCTAAAACAAAACCTTCACTAACGCTTCCTGTTATTGTTCCTAATTCGTTTGTAACAGAATCTGAAAAGACATTATCTGAAGCATTATAGGTGTAGCCAGACATTCCTTTTGTATAACCGTTGGCACTTGAAGCGTTAACTAATGCAACGGCACTATTTGTTCCTTCGGGAAAAGCAATTTGTGTTACGAGTAATGAAGTTCCGCTGGCGTTATAAATATGAACGTGAATATGAGTTGCTCTTCCTGAATACCAGCCCGGAAAAATTGAGGTAAAGGTTACCAAACCGTCTGCGTCTGTAGTTTGTCTTCCTCTTAAAAAGTGAACGGTTGTATAGTTTACAGACTGCATTGAAGTTCCTCCGTATTCTGAATAATAACCGTCTTTGTCGCAGTGCCAAATGTCTACAATTGCATCTTTTAATACGGCACAGCTTGCATTTGTATTTTTTATGGTGATTTTTATGGTGAAAGCTACACCTGTTCTGTCCATTGTAATGTCTGATTTTACTAAAGAAGATGGTGTAATGGTTGGAAATGGCCCGGCAGTTTCTGAAGCTGTAACGGAACAATCGCCAGAAGATGAACCTGAACCCGAAGATGAACCTGTATTAGTTGAAGAATTTGATGAACCGTCATCATTATCCTGACTGCATGAGTTTATGATGGGAATTGCTAATGAACCAATTCCTATTAAACCCAAACCTCTTAAAAACTCTTTTCTTTTCATTGCTTTTATGTTTAAATATTATTTTAATTGAATGAATAACAGTTGTTTTCAAGTAAAATTATTCGAAATTAAAGCGTTGTAAAAAGTTTGAGGTAAAGGTTATAATTTATGAGGTGAACGAATGAATATTAATTTTTTGTAGTAAAAATCTTTAACCAAAAAAGTATGTTACTTTTGGTCAAAAAGTTTAGAAAAAGCTTCTTCGTAACTGACACTGATTGGAATTTCGGCTTGACCGATGAAAATTATCTTATTTCTTATTTTAGAGATTTTAGAAATAGGAATAATAAAGGAACGATGAACTCTTATGAATTCGGTTTCAGGCAATTTTTGGAGAATTGCTTTTAAGGTCATTCGCGCAACAACTGTTTTCTGGTTTTGGATGTGGATTTTTAAATAATCGTCTAAACCTTCGATATATAAAATATCCGAAAACAGAATTTTAATCAAACTATAATCGGCACGAATAAAAAGATACTGCTGTTCGATGTTTTGGTTTTGCTGTTTCCATTGTGAAAAGGCTTTTTCTGCGGCTTGCTGAAATCGGGAAAGGGAAATTGGTTTTAGCAGATAATCGGTTGCGCTGAGCGTAAAGCCTTCAACGGCAAATTCAGAATAAGCTGTTGTAAAAATTACCATTGTTTTGTGTGGCAGTTTTTTGTAGAAGTCTAAACCGGAGATCGACGGCATATTGATATCGAGAAACAATAAATCGACTGGATACTTTTTAAGATATTTAAATGCTTCATCAGATTTCGTGAAAGTCTTGTTCAGTTCTATGTAATCAATTGTATCACATAAACTCTGAAGAATTTCTAATGCCAATGGCTCGTCATCTAATGCTATTGCTCTTATCATCGTATTTTAACGCTCAAGTTTACAATGTATTTTTCTGCTGAATCTTCGATTTTTAATTGGTGTTTATTAGGATATACTAACTTCAATCTTTCGATTGTATTGTGAAGTCCAATTCCTGAATCTGATTGTATCGAAAATGTCTTTTTATTAGAAACGTATAAAGTCAGCGTTTCATCATCGATATCGATTTTGATACAAATCTCGGAAGTCTGATCTGGATTTACTCCATATTTGAAGGCATTTTCAATAAATGAAATCAAGATGAGCGGTGTTATTACTTTTCCAAAAGTGTTTCCGGTTACATTATAATCTACGTTTACTGTGTTTCCTAAACGTGTTTTTTGAAGGGAAATGAAATTATTGATGTAATTGATTTCCTTGTTTAATTCAATAACCTCATCGTTTGAATTGGTCATGATATATCGCATTAACTCCGATAGTTGGACTACAGCGTCTGCCGTTTTATCGTCTTTTTTTAAAGCCAAAGCGTAAATGCTGTTTAGTGTATTGAATAAAAAATGCGGGTTTATCTGGGCTTTCAAAAATGCCAACTCTGATTTTACTTTTTCTTTTTCAACACTTTGCAATCTTCCTGAAATTGCAAAAAGCAAACTTGAAACTACGCCAATTAAATAAACAAGTGTTGTGTGTCCGTATTGTGTTGGCGGACCTCCAGTGAATCCAAAAGACATTGGTTCGTTTCTATGCGGCGGCGGGAATCTCCCTTCAAATGGTTTGGGGTGAATTGGTAATTTTCCCGAATGGTATTCAAAATCTAAAAAGTTTCGGCTTGGATGGTCTAAAACGGTAGATATCCAAAGAAAAAACAAAAGGAAAATGGCTATTATGAAATAATACAGAAGCTTTTTTTCTGAAAAGTATAATCTGGGAATTAGATAATAATAATTAAAGTAAAAGAAACAAAGAAGTGTAAAATAAATAAACAGGTAAATGCGGTCGTGCGGGTTTGTGTACAAATGCGGTAATGAGAAAACGGTATTTGTAGACGTGAACGCATAAGGGATAAATAAAAAAGCGAGGCACAGAACTATATGTTTCGCATAAAGTGAAAATTTTGCTTTCATGAATCAAATTTGATTTATACCGTTTTGAAAACCAAAATGATATACTCAAATTTAATGTTATTGCATCTTTATTTCAAATTATTGCGGTAAAAACACATAATGTTGCGACTCGCTTTATAATTTTTGGCTTTTCAGCCTATTTTAAAATAATCGTCTTTTGGCGATTAATCGTGTACCGGACTTTGTGTACAAGGACAGTTACTGATAGCTTGTAAGAAATCGAATCCTATTGTTACTACGTGTGTTCCTGTATTGTAATTTCCTAAATCGTTGAACATAACCTGGTATGAATATCCGAAGTAAAACTTAGATTTCATGAAACCTGCCATTGGCCCAACTGATAATGGTTTTGGAAACTGGTCGTTTAGGAAACGGTATGAAACTCCAATCCAATAGTAATCTTCGTAACGATTGTATCTTCTGTACTTGAAGTTAATATCGGTTGTTGAACGTTTATCACTTGCAAAGTACTGATAGAAAACAGATGGTTCGTATTCAATACGGCTGTTTTCTGCATCACGAAAAACATAACCAGTATAAACCTGATAGTTTGAAAGCAGGTTTGGTTCTACTCCACGATATTTATCGGTATTTTTCTTTAAAACGTTGTTGGCATTAAAACTTATGTAAAAATCTTTATTACGGTACAAAGCACTAATGTCAAAGTTGTTGTTTGCATTGTAACGATTGTCTGTAACTGTTGGATCAATAACAGGATGTTCAATTGTGGTATTGAATTCATCCGTATCAATTCTAAACGTATTGAAGTTGTATGAAATACCAAAAGACAAATACTGCTTAGAGTAATAGTCTAAGATAAGGTGGTGCGCAAAGGAAACTTTAGCACCGGTTTGTCTTGTATATCCGTTTTTATCGTTATAAAGCGATATTCCCACACCAGAACGATCTAAGATTCTAAAATCGGCATAAAGCGACTGGTTTTGCGGTGCATCTTTAATTCCAACCCATTGTGTTAAACCATTGGCTCTAATTCTAAGGTTGTCACCAATACCTGCATAAGCAGGAGAAAGCACAAACGGATTATCAGCCAGATACTGAGTAAAAACTGGTAGGTTTAACTCTTGGCTGTAACTTGTTGTTACAGCCATGAGTACTAAGGATAAAATAAACTTTTTCATTGTAATAATTTTTTTAGATAACATCATAAGGGGCTATATTTTGTTATCTGTATAAAGTGAAATGTCCAACAAACTCTCTTGCATCATTCACGTCATTAAGTTTAAGAACATACCAGTAATCACCTGTTGGTAATTCCTCGCCATTGTATCTACCATCCCATTTTTGACCATAATGATATTTAGCAATCTGACGTCCGTATCTATCGAAGATCGCAAACTCTAGATTAGTATAAATATTTGTACATCCAGGTCCCCAACCACTGTGAGTTCCGTTTGGTGTAAAGTAATTATCAAGACAAACATCAATGTAAGTCAACGGTATTGTAATCGTATCAATACATCCGTTTTGATCTTTTACCTTAATTACATAATCTCTAGACTCATAATATTTAAATTTAGTCTCAGATGTAAATGGACCTCCGTCAAAACTGTATTCATAAGCAGGTCTTCCGCCAATTGCAGTTAAAGAAACTACGTTCATTTCTTGTTGTCCTCCAGCTAATTGAATATGTAATTTATCAAATGCCTGGATTGTGAAACTTGCTGTTGGCTGGATACATCCGTTTGTATGTCTTGCGTAAATTACGTGATCACCAGGTAATACATCTTTAAATTCATTTGATAATTGGTATGGACCAGCTATAACATCTAAAGAGTAATCAACATCAGCAGGATCTACAGAAGGATCTATAGTTACTGTCACTGTATTAGTTTCACAACCGTAAACAACTTCTGCTGTTGGATTGATGTCAACTGCCAATGGCACAAGAACCTCAATTTCAAAATTACAACCATTTGCATCTTTAACATAAGCGGTATGATTACCTCCTGCAAGACCATCAAATGTATGCTGAGTTCCAGCAATTGGATCAAAAGGACCATTTGGTAAATCAAGACTTACTGTGTAAGGAGCAGTTCCACCAGTGATATCAATTGTAAATTCTCCATTTAAGTCGCCTTTACATTGTTCTCCTAATATTGAGCCTGCTGTAACTATAAGCGGTGCAGCTGGCTGCGTGATTGTGATATCTGTCATTACATAACATCCGTTCTCATCTTGCGCAATTACAGTATACAATCCTGGAGCAAGTTTATCAAACACACTGATTGTATCAAACTGATTTAAATCTGGTGAGATTGCGTATTTAATAACTCCTGTTCCACCTGTTGCAGTTACTACAATTTTACCATTGTTTTCACCGAAACATGTAACATTAGTTGGTGTAAACACAGCTTGTAAAGCAACTGGCGGTTCGTTGATTGTAATTACATCAGATGCATCATCACAATCTCCACTTTCTACTTTCACAATATAATCTCCAATTACTAAATCTTCGAAGATACCAGTAGCCTGAGGACCTTGGATAATAGTTCCAGCAGTATTTTCTAATGTATAGATATAGTTTCCTAAACCTCCTTTAGCTTCTGCTACTATAACTCCCGTAGCTTCACCTGTACATTTTACAACTGCATTTGTTGCATCAACATCAATGTTAAGCGGTTCAAGAGGATCAATTGTGATCTCATTAGAAACATAACCTACACATCCTGCAACATCTTTTACATAGTAGCTGTATTTACCAACAGCAACCGGGAACGTAACTGATGCATTGAATGAACCAATAGTTGTTGCAAAATTAGCATCAGTACTATAAGTGTAAGGAGCTGTTCCACCCACTGCGCTTAATGTAAGTGTTGCCTGAGTTAAACATGTTTGTGAGCTAGCTTCAACTAAAGTTGGAATAACCTCTGTTGGCTCATTGATCACAATGTTTACTGAAGTTGCAGAACAACTAAATCCGTCAGTAACTGTAATACTATAAGTTCCAGCACCTAAACCTGTGAATATTGGGCTAAGTTGTGGTCCAGAACTAATAACTGGATTTGCTGAAAGAATATTTAAAGTATACTGATAGTTACTTCCTTGTCCACCTGTTGGAGGGTCTACTGTAATTATTGCAGTTTTATCTCCAAAACATGTTAGTGTTGTAGTACTTGCTGATGCAGTAACCACGATTGGTGCCGGAACAACTAATACTTCTGTTGCTGTAGCGATACAACCTACATTATCTCTAACGTTAATTGTATAGTTACCTGCTGATAATCCTGACCACACGAATTGAGCTGAGTAGTCAACTAATGTTGTACCATTCAATACCAATTGGTATTCGTATTTATTATCCCATCCACCTGCTGCTGAAGCAGTGATTTCTCCGTCGTTATTTCCTGTTACACAAGTAATATCAGATTTCGCTGTTGTTACTGTAAGAGCTGCTGTTGGCTGCTCAATTGTGAACAATGTAGAAACTGTACAGAATGGGTTGTTTACTAGTGTTGCAACAACTGTGTATTGACCAGCAGTTAAGTTAGAAATACTAACCGGACCTGCATTTGTTGTTGTTCCGTTACTTGGAACTGGTCCTGTAATTACATAGTTGAATGCACCTGCATCATTTGTTGGGTTTAACTGATTATCTACAAAAGTTAAATCAACACTTCCGTTTGCAGTACCGTAACAGATTTGTCCGTTAACTGGTGTTACATTAATATCAAAAGTATTAGGATCATTAACATAATGTGCTTGTACAATTGAACATCCTGTAGCAAGGTTTGTAACGGTAATTAAATAATTTCCGATAGTTAATCCTGTGAATACTCCAGTTGTATTTGACTGATTGTATGTATTTCCATCAGTTCCGGCAACATTGTAATTCAATATTGCTGGTGTTCCTCCAATAGATGTTACCGTTACAGTAATATCTTCATTAGAAATACAAGTTACAGCAGTATTTACAGCAACATTTATTTGATCTAAACGAATGAAAGGATTTACTCTAATTATTCCTGTACTAGATCCCATACATCCTTTATCATCGTAAACATTTACAGTATAGTCACCACCTATGAAGTCTGACTCGCTGTAAGCATTTGATGGACCTCTTTGAACTACAACTCCACCTTTAATGAACTCATAGATTGTATAAACTCCAGAACCACCAACAACGTTATTTACTGTAATAACTGCATAGTTTGAAACGTTTGTTCCAGCTGTACAATTGTATTGTGTGATAACTGGTGCGTTAACTGTAATCACGTTTGGTTCGCTGATTCTAATATCTTCAGAATCCACACAACCTCTTCCAGAAGTTACTGTTACCGTATAATCTCCAGCCTGAAGGTTATCAAAAATGTTTTGAGTCTGAGCTGGTCTGTTAACCGCTACTCCTAAAGCTGTAGTTCCTGTTAATGTATATGTATAAACTGGGTTATCGTTTACACCTGGCGCACTTGGATCTAAATTAGCCGTGATTGAACCATCTGAATTACCTCTACAAGAAACATTTGTTCCGTTTAAAGTAAATCCTGTAATAACTGTTGCCGGAGCAATTTCAATTGTAACGTTAAAGTCACAAGTTGTTAATACGTCTCTTACTCTGATAACGTGTGTACCCGGAGCAACGTTGTTAAATACAGCCGGTGTAGTATTTATGCTTACACCTCCGTCTAAAGTATATCTATAATTCGCTGTTCCTGAACCTCCTGTTGCAGTAGCAGTAATTACACCATTATTAAATGTACAACTTGGTAATGTTGTAACTATAGTCTCTAACTGTAATCCCGGAGTGATCGTTACCGCAGCAGTTGCTGTAGCTGTACATCCGTTTGCATCTCTTACTGTTACATCGTATGTTCCTGCAGCGTTTACAGTAAATGTTGGGCTTGTTTGGAAACCTGCTCCAATACTGTATTCGTAAGGTGCAACACCAGAACCAACAGTAACTGTAAATGTATATTCACCTGCTGCCGTAGGACATTGGCTAGTAACATTAGCTGTTATTGCAGTTGGTAATGGATCTACCGCAATTGTTATTGGGATAAATGTTTCACAACCTTTAGAATCTAATACGTATGCTCTCCAGTTTAAGCTTACAGCCGGATCTAAAACAGCATTATTACTGTTTGTATAATCTGCTGCTGGTGGAGTTCCTGCTCCTGCGATGAAAGCATATTTATAATCTGGTGTTCCTCCTGCAGCTGTTACACTAACCTGAGCACCTGAATTACAATTAGCATTTATATTTGAAGCGACAGTCAATGTTAATACTGAAGGCTGACCAACAGTTACTGAAGCCGAAGCTGTACATCCTGTTGTTGTGTCAGTAACTTCTACTGTATACGTACCGATTGGTAAGTTTGTCAGCGTTACTACTTTTCCAACTTGTGTTAGAGTTCCTGTAGTTGGTCCTCCAATTAAAGCTGCTGTGTAAGCCCCGTCAAAATTGTCAACATCAAATTTCACTGATCCGTTTGAACCTCCGTTACAGCTTACGTCATTTACTAACTGACCTGCTGCTGTAATGTTTACTAGCGGATCAACTGTGTAATATACATCATCTTTACATCCGTTTGCATCAGTTACCTGGAATAAGTAAGTATCTGCTGTTAGACCTGTAAAGATTCCGTTTGCTGCACCAGAAACATTTGTAACGGCGCTAGCTGGAGAAAGAATCTCGTAGTGTAATGCACCAACACCATGTGAAACAGTTACAGTAACTGTACTTGTTGTGTTAGCAGCTGGTGTACACCAAATATCTGTTCCTGTTACAGAATCGATTACTGGAGCATCTAGTGCCGGAATTGTAACACTTACCGGTACTGCAATTGTACAATTATTAGCATCTTTTACCGAAGCTGTAACTGTTCCTGCATTATAAGTAGTGAATGTATTCGTTGCACTATAATTTATTCCGTTGAAACTATATTGGTAAGGTGCTGTTCCTGTTCCTGCAGTTACATTGATTGTAACAATTGCCGGTTGAGTAGCATTACCTGTTCCACAAGTTAAACTTTGAGTTAATACCGCAGTTGCAGCAAGAGCAGCTGGCTCCGTAATTGTAGCTTGTACGCTTACTGAAGAACATTGCTTAGCATCACGAACAACGATGTTGTAAGTTCCCGCAATTAATGCTGTGAAAACATTTGAAGCTTGGAAAGCTCCTCCATTGATACTGTACTCATATGGAACAACTCCATTAGCAGCAGTAACAATGATGCTTCCGTTATTTCCTCCTACACAGCTTACGTTTGTTTGTGCTAATGTTGCTGATGGAGTTGTTGTTGGTGTTACTATTACCGGAATAGAAACTGCCTGACATCCTTGACTGTCTGTTACTCTGAAAGTATAAGTTCCAGCAGCTGTAGCCGTATAAGGTGATGTTGCAGGGAAGTATCCTCCTGCATTAAAGTCAACTTCGAATCCTGTGTAAGTAAGTGTACCCTGAGTTGCCAATAATGTAATAACAGCTGATCCTGCACAAGTTAAATCTTGTGTTAAAGAAGCTTGTAATAATAATTCCTGATTTAATTTGTAAGGGCTTGAAACGATACAGCCATTTCCATCTTTAATATAGAATGTGTAGTTTCCTGGCGCATTCAATACAAAGTTAGGGCTAGATTGGTATCCGTTACCTATACTGTATGTTGGCGTTCCAACATAAGTTCCCGTGATTGTAATTGGCACCGGACCTCCTGTGTAACAATACAATCCAGCTGATGAATTGATTGTTGGCAATGCATCTGTAGCAATTGTTACATCAATTTTAGTTGTACATCCGTTTGCATCCATTGCATAAACATCCCATTGTGTATTTACAGTTGGGTCTAATACAGCGTTTGCAACAGTATCGTAATCTAAAACATTTGGAGTAACTCCGTCTTCAACGAATACATATTTATAAACCGGAGTACCGCCAGAAGCAAGAACTTCAACTTTAGCACCGAAATTACAATTTGCATTTATGTTACTTACTACGCTAAGACCTATAGATGTTGGCTGAGCCACAACTACTGAAGCAGTAGCTGTACATCCAGTAATTCCATCAGTAATAAGAACTGTGTAAGTTCCCGGAACTAATCCTGTCACGTTTACAGTATTTCCTGTTATAGCTAATGTACCAGTACCTGCAGTTAATACTGCTGTGTAAGTTCCTGTGTAATTTGCAACTGTAAATTTAACAGCACCATTTGATTGTCCGTTACAAACCACATTACTTACTAATTGACCTGCAACTGTAATATTTGTTACCGGATTAATAGTATATGATTCTTGGTAAGTACAACCATTAGCATCTGTCACTTGGAATAAGTAAGTGTCTGGAGTTAATCCTGCAAATACCGCTGAAGTTTGTTTCGCTACAGCGATTGGAGAAAGAATCTCATATTGAAGTGTTCCTACACCATTAACTACGTTACTAATCGTAACTGTACTTGTTGTACTTGCGGCTGGAGCACAATAAATTGGTGTTCCATTAATATCCATATTTGTTGGCGCATTTAACGCTGGGATAGTAATAGTAACCGGCACTGCAATCATACAGTTATTAGCATCTTTTACATAAGCCGTAACTAATCCTGCATTATAAGTAGTCAACGCATTTGTTGTACTATAATTTGTTCCGTTGAAACTATATTGGTAAGGTGCTGTTCCTGTTCCTGCAGTTACATTTATTGTAACAATCGCAGGTTGAGTTGAATTACCTGTACCACAAGTTAATCCTTGCGTTAACACAGCTGTTGCTGCTAAAGCTGTCGGCTCAGTAATTGTAGCTTGTACGCTTACTGAAGAACATTGTTTAGCATCACGAACAACAATGTTGTAAGTTCCTGCAACTAATCCTGTGAATATATTTGAAGCCTGGAAAGCTCCTCCGTTGATACTGTACTCATATGGTACAATACCATTTGCAGCAGTAACAATAATACTTCCGTTATTTCCTCCTATACAGCTTACGTTTGTCTGTGTAAATGTAGACGTTGGAGTTGTTGTTGGAGTTACTACTACCGGAATAGAAACTGCCTGACATCCCTGACTGTCTGTTACTCTGAAAGTATAAGTTCCAGCAGCTGTAGCCGTGTAAGGTGATGTTACAGCAGTATATGCACCCGCGTTAAACGATACTTCGAATGTTGTGTAAGTAAGAGTACCCTGAGTTGCCAATAATGTGATACTCGCTGATCCTGCACAAGTTAAATCTTGTGTTAAAGTAGCTTTTAACAACAATTCCTGACGTAATGTATAAGGGCTTGAAACAATACAGCCGTTAGCATCTTTAATATAGAATACATAGTTTCCTGGCGCATTCAATACAAAGTTAGGGCTAGATTGGTATCCGTTACCAATGCTGTATGTTAAAGGTGCAACACCTGTTCCTGTTATAGTAATTGGTACTGGACCTCCTGTGTAGCAATATAATCCAACTGATGAATTGATTGTTGGCAATGCATCTGTACCAATTGTTACATCAAGTTTTACTGTACATCCGTTTGCATCCTTAGCATAAACATCCCATAGAGTATTTACTGTTGGTGCTAATACTGCATTTGCACTATTTGTATAATCTGCAGCAACTGGTGTAACACCATCTTGAACAAATGCGTATGTATAATTTGGTGTTCCTCCGTTTGCTAAAACAGTCACTTTTGCACCGAAATTACAATTTGCATTTACGTTGCTTACTAAGTTAAGACCTAGAACTGTTGGCTGAGCCACAACTACTGAAGCAGTTGCAATACATCCTGTTGTTCCATCAACAACCTGAACTGTATATGTTCCAGGAACTAATCCTGTAACGTTTACAGTATTTCCTGTCTGAACTAATGTACCTGTACCTGCTGTTAATGTTGCAGTATAAGAAGTTCCATAATTAGCAACAGTAAATCTAACTGCACCATTTGTATTTCCGTTACAAGTAACGTTACTTATTAATTGACCTGCAACTGTAATGTTAGTTACCGGTAAAACAGTATAAGATTCTTGGTAAGTACAACCATTAGCATCAGTCACCTGGAATAAGTAAGTATCTGGAGTTAATCCTGCAAATACCGCTGAAGTTTGTTTCGCTGCAACAATTGGAGAAAGAATCTCATATTGAAGCGTTCCAACACCGTTGATTACGTTACTAATTGTAACTGTACTTGTTGTGTTTGCCGCTGGAGCACAATAAATAGGTGTTCCGTTAATATCCATATTAGTCGGCGCATTCAACGCTGGAATAGTGATAGTAACTGGCACTGCAATGATACAATTGTTAGCATCTTTTACATAAGCTGTAACTAATCCTGCATTATAAGTAGTCAACGTATTTGTTGTACTATAATTTGTTCCTCCGTTGAAACTGTATTGGTAAGGCGCTGTTCCTGTTCCTGCAGTTACATTGATTGTAACAATTGCTGGCTGCGTAGCATTACCTGTTCCACAAGTTAATCCTTGCGTTAACACAGCTGTTGCAGCTAAAGCTGTCGGTTGAGTAATTGTAGCTGGTACGCTTACTGAAGAACATTGCTTAGCGTCACGAACAACAATGTTGTAAGTTCCTGCAATTAATCCTGTGAATATATTTGACGTTTGGAAAGCTCCTCCGTTAATGCTGTACTGATATGGAGTAATTCCATTTGCAGCAGTAACAGTAATACTTCCGTCATTTCCTCCAATACAGCTTACGTTTGTTTGTGCTAATGTTGCTGTTGGAGTTGTTGTTGGAGTTACTACTACCGGAATAGAAAGTGCCTGACATCCTTGGCTGTCTGTTACTCTGAAAGTGTAAGTTCCAGCAGCAGTAGCCGTGTAAGGTGATGTTGCAGCAACATATCCACCTCCGTTAAAGTCAACTTCAAATCCTGTGTAAGTTGTAGTTCCCTGAGTTGCCAATAATGTAATACTAGCTGATCCTGCACAAGTTAAATCTTGCGTTAAAGTAGCATTTAATAATAATTGTTGGTTTAATGTATAAGGAACTGAAACAATACAGCCATTAACATCTTTAATAGAGAATGTATAAGTTCCTGGTGCATTCAATACAAAGTTAGGACTAGACTGGAATCCGTTACCAATGCTGTATTCAGCTGTAGCACCTACAAAAGTTCCAGTGATTGTAATTGGTACTGGACCTCCTGTATAACAGTATACTGAAGCAGTTAAGTCAATTGTTGGTAATGCGTCTGTACCAATTGTTACGTCTAATTTAACTGTACATCCATTTGCATCTTTTGCATAAACATCCCATAATGTGTTTGTAGCCGGAGCTAATACAGCTCTTGCACTATTTGTGTAATCTGCAGCTACCGGAGTAACACCATCCTGAACGAATGCGTAAGTATAGTTAGGTGTTGCACCTGAAGCAATAACTTCAACTTTTGCACCAGAATTACAATTTGCATTTACGTTGCTAACCAAGTTGATGCTTAGAGCTGTTGGCTGAGTAACTACAACTGAAGCAGTTGCAATACATCCTGTAATATCATCAGTAACCTGAAGAGTGTATGTTGCCGGAACTAATCCTGTAACGTCAACAGTATTTCCTGTTTGTGTTACCGTACCTGTTCCTGCTGTTAATGTTGCAGTATATGTTGCTCCAAAGTTTGCAACTGTGAATTTAACGGCACCATTTGCTTGTCCGTTACAAATTACATTACTTACTAATTGACCTGCAACTGTAATATTAGTTACCGGAGCAACTGTGTATGATTTTTGATCTTTACATCCGTTAGCATCAGTTACTTCAAATAAGTAAGTATCCGGAGCTAATAATGTGAATATTCCGCTAGCAGCACCTGAAACATTTGAAGTTGCACTAGCTGGTGATAAAATTGCGTAAGCTAAAGTACCAACACCATTTGTTGTAGTGATAGTAACTGTACTTGTAGTACTAGCCGCCGGAGCACAATAAATTGGTGTTCCAATAATGTTTGTAATTGTTGGCGGATTTAACGCTGGAATATTAACTCCATTTGTTAAAGTGAATATACATCCTTTAGCATCTTTAACTAAAACATTGAATGTTGTTCCAGCAAAAGCTTCGTATGTATTTGTACTTGTATAAGTTACACCGTTATCAAAACTATATAAGTAAGGAGCAGTACCATCTGCAGCTGTTACAGTAACTACTGCTTTTGTTGGTACATTTCCTGCAGCACATGTCAATGCTGTTGTTAAAGCAGACGTTGCTGTTAATGCTGCCGGCTGCGTTATTGTGATTGGCGTACCTGGATAAAGACAAGATTTAGCATCTCTTACCGTAATAGTATATGCAGTACCTGCCGCTAATCCTGTAAATACATTTGATGTTTGGAAAGCTCCACCATCTAATTGATATTGATAAGGACCAACTCCTGAAGTAACATTTACCGTAATTGTTCCATCTGTACCTCCATTACAACTTACATGTGTTTCAACAGTAGTAAATAATGTAGGCTGGATAGGATCTAATGTTAAAGTAGTAGTTGCCTCACATGCTGTTGGCAATTTAGCATCATTTACTTTGAACATATAGTTAGCTAAAACACTAGTTGTTAGAACATTTGATGGCATCAAGGTATAGTTAAGACCTCCATCAGTAGAATAATAATAAGTGTATGCTGTGTTGTAACCTCCTGTAGCTGTTAATGTAATTTGAGCGTCTGGAGTTATAGTACAATCTAGTTCTTTTGTTAATGCTGCACTTAAGTGTAGCTGTGGTTTAACTTCATAAGTTGTAGTTGCTGTACAACCATTTCCATCTTTAATTACTAAAGTATAAGTACCTGAAGCATTAAACGTAAAGCTTGGACTTGTTTGGAAAGTACTTCCGTTTACGCTGTAAGTAGCTCCTCCAACTGCTGGATCAACTGTTCCAGAAATTGCAAATGTGAATGGATTACCGTCATAACAAATTCCAGCTGGTGCTGTAATTGTTGGATCGACATCTTTATTTAATGTAATAGCTGCGAATTTGATACAGCCATAAGCATCTTTTGCGTAAGCAATGTAGTTTCCTGCATTTCTGTTAAATGTATTTACAGAAGCCCAACCTGTAGAAGCTGCTGTTGGTGCAGGATCTGTAGACAATAATAATTGATATGTATATGGACCTGTTCCGTCTTTTGCAACAGCTGTAATTACACCAGAGTTTGGATTACAATTTGCATTTTTAGTAACTGAAGCCGTAACTGATAAATCAATAGCAGATTCAGTAATGTTAAATGTATTACTAGCAACACTACAACCTGCATTAGTTCCACCTGCAGTTTCTTTAATTACAACAACATAATTTCCAAAACCTAAAGCCCCAATGTTGTTAATTGGAAGTGAACCATTAGCAGGTACTGTACCTGTTCCGGTAACACCTGTAGTAACCATTGTGAAAGAATTAAATATCTCATAACTAATAGGTGTTGGTGTTGGATATGTACTATTTACTGTCAATGAAACATTTCCATTATTGCTTCCTTTACAAGTAACATTGTTAGCTGTTAATCCAGTTACAGTTAAAGTAGAGTTAGTTGGAATAGGGAATTGAGCTGTTTCATAGTAGTAACAACCTGTTCCTGCATCATGAACGATGAAAGTATATTTAACTCCTGGTAATAAGTTTGGTATGCTTGTTTTTTTACTTCCTGGGTTTACTCCTGCAGGAACTCCTAAAACGTCTTCATCATACCACGGTAAAGTAGTTGGAGAAGTATAAGTCATTCCAGGACCTGTGTAAACAGCGAAGTGGAATGGCCCATTACCTGTAATATTAGTAGATGCAGCACCAATAGCTACAACTGCTGAACCTAAAGAAGAACAATCAGCTGGCGGTGGTGTTACTGTAATATCAAGATCATTTGGCGGTGAAGCAACAAATATATTTTGCTCTATATTAGTACAACCATTTGCATCTGTAATGATAATTTGGTATAAACCAAAGTCAACTACTTCGAAAACAACTGAAGCTCCAGTTTGACCTGTAATTTGTTTGTTATATCCATTTACTCCGGTTACATGATAAGTATAATTAGGAGTTCCTCCCGTAACAGAAGTAATTGTAATAGCTCCTAATGAAACACCTAATGCACCACAAGTAATAGGCGTAATTGTTCTATTTACTACGATTGGTGTTGGCTGTGCAATATTAATATTATCTGTATCTGTACATCCTTTTGCATCAGTTACAGTAATTACATAATTACCAGCAGCTAGGCCAGAAGTTTGTGAACCGTAATTAACTCCTGTAGTTGTATTTAAAACAGTATATACAAATGGTGCTTGTCCTTGTGTATTATCGATTGTAATAGCGATTGCTGCAGTAGCATCACCATTACAGTTTATACTTTGAGTTTGTGTAACTCCTGTAATGTCTGGATTAACTGGAGTTGTAACGACAACCGCAGTAGATGTAGCTGTACAACCTCTAGAATCAGTTACTGTGAAAGTGTATGATCCTGCTGTGTTAGTTGTAAATACATTTCCAGCAATTGTTCCTGTATTAGGAGAAGCTGTATAAGTAAATGGTCCGCTTCCTCCTGCTGGTGTCAAAGTAATTTGAGCATCAGTTGGAACTGAACATGTAATGTCCTTGTCTAATGTCGCATTTAGTGTTAATGCGTTATTTACTAAAACAACATTACTATCTGCTGTACATCCGTTACCATCTTTAATTCTGATAGTATAACTTCCAGGTGTAGTAACAACAAACGTGTTACCTGCCTGATATGAAGCTCCTCCATTAATACTGTAGCTCAATGGTGCTACTAGTCCAACTCCCGGAGTTGCTGTAATAGTATAGCTTCCTACACCAAAACACTGACCCGCTGCAGAAGCTGTAACAGTTGGAACAACATCTTTAGCTATAGTAATATCTAATTTAAATGTACATCCGTTTGCATCTATAACGTGAACGTCCCAGTTTAAGTTAACAGCTGGGTCTAAGTTTGCTTTGTTATTGTTTGAATAAGCTCCTACCGCAGCACCATCCTGAACGAATGAATATCTGTATATAGGCGTTCCACCAGTTGCAGTAACTGTAACTGCTGAAGTACTAACGAAACAGTTAGCATTTACCGCAGCATAAGTTGCAGATAAAGCAGCAGCCGGTTGATTAATAGTAATCGAAGCATTAGCTGTACAACCTGTTACTTCATCTGTAATAACAATTGCATAAGTATTTGCAGTTAAATTTGGTAAAGTTACAGTTCCACTATTAACTCCTGTTACTGCTGTACCTCCATTAACTGTATAAGAATATGTAGAACCGAAACCTGAAACAGTTAATCTTATAGATCCTGTATTTCCTCCGTTACATAATACATCACTTAATTTACTAGCTAAAACAGTAATTGGAGTTACCGGATTAACTGTATATGATTCTGTATAATAACATCCGTTAGCATCGGTAACTTTAAACATATAAGTACCTGGTGCAAGATTTGCAAAAGCATTAGATGTTTGTTTAGGAATGATAACCGGAGATGGAGCAATTGTTTCGTATTGTAAAGTTCCAACACCATTTGTCGCTGTTAAAGTAACAGTAGTTGTTGTAGCCGTACAAGTAACTGCCGGAGCAGCAAATGTTAAATCTGTTGGAGAGTTTAATCTCAATAAAGTTCCATTACCTGTTACCGGACATCCTTTTGCATCTCTTACTGAGTAAGTATAAGCTTGGTTAGTTCCGTTATCATTTAATGTTAAAACATTATTTGAGCTGTACCCGCTTCCGTTGAAGCTGTATTCGTAAGGAGCAGTTCCTGTTCCTGCTGTAACATTAATTGTAACTGTTCCTGCTACTTTAGCATTTGAAGTGTTACATGAGAACGGAACTTCAACTACTGTAGCAGCTAATGTTAAAGGCTGCGTAATTGTAACTGCTACTGATCCTGTACAGTTTTTACTGTCTTTTACGTAGAAAGTATAAGAACCTGCAGCTAATCCTGTAAATACCGGATTTGCAGCAAATGGTCCTGCAACATTGTTGCTATATGTAAATCCGCCTGATCCTCCAGCACCTGTTAAAGTAACTGAACCATTTGAACTTCCATTACAGCTTGCATTTACCTGAACAGCTGTAACTGTTGGGTTTGTAATAGGAGCAACTGTAACAACTGCAGTTCTTGTACAGCTGTTAGAATCTGTAATTACAAATGTATAAGTATCTGCATTTGCAGGTGTTACTGTGTATGTAAATGTTGGTCCCGAAATAGGTGCACTTGCTGCACTTGGAGCACCAGCACCTTTTTGTACTGTATAAGTATATGTAGATCTACCTCCGCCTATTGTAACTGTAATTGTTGCATTTGGAGTAGCTGTACAATCTAATGTTTTTGTAACTGTACCAGCAGCTGTTAATTGCGGGTAAACCACTGTTGCAGCCGGAGCCGCAGCAATACATCCGTTTTTATCTTTTACATAAACGGTATAAGTTCCTGCAGCTACTGAGAAAGTATTACTTGTTTGGAACGCTCCAGTTGGACCATTAATTCCGTAAGTTAATGGTGCTAAACCTGTAGCAGTCGCAGTAATAGTGAATCCGCTTCCAGAAGCTGTACATTGATTATTAACCGTTACGTTAGTAATCGCTGGCATTGCATCCAAAATAACTGTAGCTGTTGATTTAGCAATACAGCCATTTGCATCTTTCACGTAAACATCCCAAACTAAATCAGCTCCAGAATTAGTATCTACTGTTAAAACAGCACTATTTCCGTAAGTAGATGTTGGAACTGTTGATGGGCTTTTTGCGAAAGCGTAAGTATAATTTGGTGTACCGCCTGCAGCTGTAACTGTAATTTGTGAATTATCGTTATTACAATTAACATTAGTTCCTACAGCTGTAGTAATTGTTAATGCAGCCGCTGGCTGACCAATAACAATACTTGTAGAATTCGTACATCCTGTTGCAGTATCTGTTACCTGAACAGTATAAGTACCAGCCGTAGCATTTGATAATGTTAATGTGTTTCCTGATTGTGCAACCGATGCCCCAACTGGTGTTACAGTAAATGTATAAGCACCAACTACAGCATTACCAGAAACTGTATAAGTTCCAGATCCTGTTGAACCTCCTCTACATAAAACATCACTTGTTTTATTTCCTGTAATTGCAATTGGTGTAACCGGATTAACAATGTAAGGTTCTGTATAATAACATCCGTTTGCATCTGTAACTCTGAAAGTATAAGATCCAGGTGCAAGATTTGCGAATGAACTTGATGTTTGTTTAGCAATGATTACTGTCGATGGAGCAATCGTTTCATATTGTAAAGTTCCAACTCCGTTTACAGCCGTTAAAGTAACAGTAGTAGTTGTAGCTGTACAAGTAACTGCTGGTGAAGCAAAAGTTAAATCTGTTGGTGGGTTTAGTCTCAATAAAGTTCCATTACCTGTAACCGGACAGCCTTTTGCATCTCTTACTGAGTAAGTATAAGCTTGATTCGCTCCGTTGTCATTTAATGTTAATACATTATTTGAGCTGTATCCGCTTCCGTTGAAGCTGTATTCGTAAGGAGAAGTTCCTGTTCCTGCAGTAACATTGATTGTAACTGTTCCTGCTACTTTAGCATTTGAAGTGTTACATGTAAATGGAACTACTGCAACTGTTGCTGCTAATGTTATAGGCTGCGTAATTGTAACTGCTACAGATCCTGTACAGTTTTTACTGTCTTTTACATAGAAAGTATAAGAACCAGCAGCCAATCCTGTAAATACTGGATTAGTTGTAAATCCTGTTGTTGGATTATTACTGTATGTGAAACTACCTGATCCTCCAGCACCTGTTAAAGTAACTGAACCATCTGCAGCGCCATTACAGCTTGCATTTACCTGAACAGCCGTAACCGTTGGATTTGCAATTGGGGCAACAGTAACAACTGCTGTTCTCGTACAGCTGTTAGAATCTGTAATTACAAATGTATAAGTATCTGCATTTGCAGGTGTTACTGTGTATGTAAATGTTGGTCCTGTAATTGGTGCGCTTGCTGCACTTGGTGCACCAGCACCTTTTTGTACTGTGTAAGTATATGTAGATCTACCGCCGCCAATTGTAACTGTAATAGTTGCGTTTGGAGTAGCTGTACAATCTAATTCTTTTGTAACTGTACCAGCTGCTGTTAATTGTGGGTAAACTACTGTTGCAGCCGGAGCTGAAACAGTACAGCCGTTTTTATCTTTTACACTTACTGTGTAAGTTCCCGCAGCAACTGTAAATGTATTTGAAGTTTGGAAAGAAGTTCCATCAATACTATATGTCAATGGAGCTAAACCTGTAGCAGTTGCAGTAATCGTGAATCCGCTTCCAGAAGCTGTACATTGATTGTTAACCGTTACGTTAGTTACAGCTGGCATTCCATCCAAAATAACTGTAGCTGTTGATTTAGCAATACAACCATTTGCGTCTTTAACATAAACATCCCAAACTAAATCAGCTCCAGAATTAGTGTCTACTGTTAAAACATTACTAGCGCCATAAGTCGATGATGGTACTGTTGATGGGCTTTTCGCGAAAGCGTAAGTATAATTTGGAGTACCTCCTGTTGCTGTAACTGTAATATTTGAATTATCATTATTACAATTTACGTTTGTAGCAACTGCTGTCGTAATTGCCAATGCAGCCGCTGGCTGACCAATAACAATACTTGCAGAATTAGTACATCCTGTTGCAGTATCTGTTACCTGAACAGTATAAGTTCCTGCAGCAACATTTGATAATGTTAATGTATCTCCTGATTTTGTTAATGTTCCTGATCCTAAAGTTCCTGCTGTTAAAGTAAATGTATAAGCACCTACTACAGCATTACCAGAAACTGTATAAGTACCAGATCCTGTTGAACCTCCTCTACATAAAACATCACTTGTTTTATTTCCAGTAATTGCAATTGGAGTAACTGGATTTACAATGTAAGGTTCTGTATAATAACATCCGTTTGTATCTGTAACTCTGAAAGTATAAGATCCAGGTGCAAGGTTTGTGAATGCATTTGATGTTTGTTTTGCTCTAATTACTGTCGATGGAGCAATTGTTTCGTATTGTAAAGTTCCTACTCCATTTACTGCTGTTAAAGTAACAGTTGTACTTGTAGCTGTACAAGTAACCGCTGGAGAAGCAAAAGTTAAATCTGTTGGAGGGTTTAGTCTCAATAAAGTTCCTGAACCTGTAACCGGACATCCTTTTGCATCTCTTACTGAGTAAGTATATGGCTGATCTGCACCGTTGTCATTTAATGTTAATACATTATTTGAGCTGTATCCGCTTCCATTGAAGCTGTATTCGTAAGGAGCTGTTCCTGTTCCTGCTGTAACATTAATAGTAACTGTTCCTGCTACTTTAGCATTTGAAGTGTTACATGTAAATCCTACAACGGCAACTGTAGCTGCTAAAGTACTTGGCTGCGTAATTGTAACTGCTACCGATCCTGTACAACCTTTACTGTCTTTTACATAGAAAGTATAAGAACCTGCCGCTAATCCGTTAAATACTGGGTTAGTAGTAAATCCTGTTGTTGCATTATTACTGTATGTGAAACTACCTGATCCTCCAGCACCTGTTAAAGTAACTGAACCATCTGCAGCTCCATTACAGCTTGAATTTGTCTGAGCAGCTGTAACCGTTGGGTTTGAAATTGGGTCTACTGTAGTTACTGCTGTAGCCTGACATCCATTAGCATCTGTAATTACAAATGTATAAGTGTCTGCATTTCCAGGAGTAACTGAGAAAGTAAATGTTGGTCCTGCAATAGAAGCGCTTGGTGCGCTTGGAGTACCTGAACCTTTTCTAGATGTATATGTAAATGGAGTTCTTCCCCCGCCAATTGTAACTGTAATTGTTGCGTTTGGAGTAACTGTACAATCTAATTCTTTTGTGACAGCACCTACAGCTGTTAACTGTGGATAAACTACTGTTGCAGCCGGAGCTGAAGCAATACAGCCGTTTTTATCTTTTACACTTACAGTATAAGTTCCCGCAGCAACGTTAAAAATATTTGAAGTTTGGAAAGAAGTTCCATCTATACTATATGTCAACGGAGCTAAACCTGTTCCTGTTGCAGTAATAGTAAACGAATTACCTGAACCTGTACATTGGTTATTGATTGCTGCAGTTACGCTTGGTAAATTATCTGTAGCAATAGTAACTGTATTTTTTGTTGTACAGCCATTTGCGTCTTTTACATAAACATCCCAAACTAAATCAGCTCCAGAATTAGTATCTACTGTTAAAACAGCACTATTGCCATAAGTCGATGATGGTACTGTTGATGGGCTTTTCGCGAAAGCGTAAGTATAATTTGGCGTACCGCCTGCAGCCGTAACTGTAATTTGTGAATTATCGTTATTACAATTTACATTAGTAGATGCTGCTGTAAATGTTAATACATTTGCAGGCTCTGCAATAATAATACTTGCTGTATTTGTACAACCTGTTGCATTGTCTCTTACTTGTACAGAATATGTTCCTGCAACAACGTTTGCTAATGTTAATGTATTTCCTGATTTTGTTATTGAGGCAGCCGCCGCAGGAGGTGTTACTGTATAAGTATAAGTACCAACTGTTGCATTACCAGAAACTGTAAAAGTTCCAGATCCTGTTGCTCCTCCTTTACAAAGAGCATCACTTGTTTTATTACCAGCAACTGAAATTGGACTTACAGCATTGATAATATATGGTTCTTCATAATAACATCCGTTAGCATCAGTAACTTTAAAGTTATAAGTTCCCGCTGCTAATCCAGCAAATACTCCTGTAGTATTTGTTGCTACAGATGCTGCTGGTGATGTAATTGCATACGTTAAAGTCCCTACTCCATTTGTGGCAGTAGCAGTAACTGTAGTTGTAGTTGCTGTACAAGTAACCGCAGCATTACTAAATGCTAAATCTGTTGGAGGGTTTAATCTGTTAATTGTAACTGTTTGAACTGGAGTTTTACAACCTTGTGCATCACTAACTACATAAGAAATAGTTTGGTTTGTTCCATTATCTGTTACAGATAATGTACGCGTGCTTGTAAAAGTTGTTCCTCCGTCAAAACTATATTGATAAGGAGCTGTACCTGTTGTTGGAACAGCAATTGTTACAGTAGCCGCTTGTTTAACATTTGAAGCATTACATGAAAATGCAGTTGCACTTGCAGTAGCTGTTAATGTTGTTGGCTGCGTAATAGTAATATTTCCAACTGCAGATTTACAACCTTTACTATCCATTACCTGGAATGTATAAGTTCCTGCAGCTAATCCTGTGTAATCTGATTGAGCAATAAATGTTGCACTTCCGTTGAAACTGTAAGTATATCCTCCAGATCCACCTGCTCCGACTAATTGAATAGAACCTGTTGAAGCTCCATTACATGTTGCATTTACTTTTGTAGCTGTAACTGTTGGATTTGAAATTGGATTTACAACTGCGCTAGTTGTAGTAATACAACCTTTTGAATCTGTAATTTCAAAAGTATAAGTATTTGCAGTTGTTGCAGTATATACAAATGAATTACCTGTTACATTGTTACTACCACTGTAAGTTCCTGAACCTATTTTAACTTTATATTTAAATGCACTTGTACCTCCCGTAATAGAAACTGTGATAGTAGCATTTGGAGAAGTAGTACAATCTAACGTTTTAGAGATTGTTGCGCTTCCTTCTAATTCAGGTGCAATTACAATGTTGCTAACTGTAGCTGTACAGTTATTACTGTCTGTTACAACAACATTATGTGTACCAGGACCTACATTCGTAAATGTATTTGAAGTTTGTGCAGCTCCGCCGTCTAAACTATAAGTTAAAGTTCCTGTTCCTGTAGCTGTTACTACAAGTGTTGCCTGATTAGTAGAATCATAACATAAATCTGAACTCGCAGCTAATGAAGCTGTTGGAGCTGTTGGATTATTAATATTTACAGTAGCTGAAGCTGGAGAAGTACAAGCGTTTGCATCTCTAACCACTATTCTATATGTTCCTGAAGCAACGTTTGTAAATATATTCGAAGTTTGGAATGGTACTACAACTGTAGTTCCATTAGATTGTCTTAACTCATATTGGTAAGCCGGTGTCCCTCCTGTTACTGTTGCGGTAATAGAAGCGCCAGTTGTACAAGTAGGCTGAGCCGTAACCTGAGCTGTAACTGCTAATGCTGCTGGTGCAGTAATAGGTTGAGAGAATGGGAAACTACAAGTCGATGCACTATTGTTGAAACGAACTTGAATTGAATAGGTTTGGCTTGTTAAACCTGTTACAGTTACAGGAGATACTTTAGAATTTACCCAGGTAGTTCCATTATTCATAGAATAATCGAATCCGTATGGAAGATTAAAATTTTCTGCTGCTAATGTAATTTCTCCGTTATTTCCTCCATTACAAGTAACATTTTTAACTCCTGTTATAGAAGCTGTAAATGCTTTATTACTGTCGATAACAATAGGAAAATCTTTTTGAGTAATACATGATTTTGGAATCTGACCTACCCAGATATCATCGATAACTAAGTCATTACCTCCATATTCAGTACTTCCTGAACGAATTCTGAAAGTAAGGTTTGTATTATTTCCTGGATTTAACGAGATGTTTATTGGAACCCATTTTGTTCTGTTAGCATCATTTGCTGCTTCAGCAATTTTACCTGTATCTTCAGTAGCAACAACATTACCAGAACCATCAACCAATTCGAATCTTACAATTGGAGCTGCTCCGGTTACACCTGTATTTAATAAGTTACCTACATATAAGGAAACCATTACAGGCTGATTTGGGATAACATCAATAATTGGTTTGCTATATAAAACTCCATAAGGTCCTGCTGCACCACCAATATTTACTAATAAATATCTTCCGTTTGCATCTGTTCCATTTGTTGTATGGTCTTTAAAGTGGTACCAAGCTGTATCACCTCTCCAGAAGAAACTTGTAACTGAGTATTGGTTATCTTCAACAGAACGAGTTGGAGTTCCGTTTAAAGAACAAGTATATGGAGGGTTAACTCTTTGGTCGTTGAAACAGTAAGCCGATGCAATACCAGGAGTTGTTGTAGTTCCTCCAGAACCAAAATCTTCTTGTAATAAATTACTATAAGTTGGTACTGAAACTAAATTGTATTTTACACTTACTGTGTGAGATCCTGATGGAACATTTACAAAAACGTTCGAAGGAGTATTTGTGTTTAAAACATTATCTAAATAATATTCATAGCTGTAATTTGCCCCACCACCATTTGTTACCGTTACAGTACTTGTTGCAGTTCCATTACAATTAAATACTGGTGCTCCAACTGCAATTGTAGGGTCTGCAGGTTTTGGATCTAATATAACTCCAGGCATTGCGAACGTACAGCCTTTTGAATCTCTAACATAAAGTGTATAAGTTCCCGGTGCTACGTAAGCTTCATTTGATGTTCCGTAAGTTGTACCTCCGTTAAAGCTGTATGTGTAAGGAGGAGTTCCGCCTTGAGGGTTTGTAATACGTACTTTACCAAAACCATTACCTGATGGATCACAACCTGCTAATTCAGAAACACCCGCAGAAGCACTTAATGCATTTGCAGGAGCTGTAATTGTAATAGTAGTTGCAGGATCAGTACATGTAGTTCCTGATAAAGTATATTTAACTACAACATTGTAAGTTCCGCCTGTTAAATTAGAGAAAACAGGAGTAGTGCTAAATGTCGCACCATTGTCAATACTGTATTGTAAAGTATATCCGTTTGCGTTTGTAACGTTAATATTAATTTGAGCTGTACCGCCGTTACAATTAATTTCTGTATTTGTTATATTGTAAACAGGCTTAGGATTTCCTGTAACTGTAATTGATGTTGTTGCCTCACAGTTATTAGAATCAACTAAACGAATATTATATGTTCCAGCTGTTGTAAAAGTAATTTCGTTTGAAGTAAGGAAAGTAGTCGATCCATTTACAAAGAAGAAATATGGTGCTGTACCTCCAGAACCTGATAATGTAATTTTACCATCGCTACATGCTGTAAGAGGTGTTGTCAAGGCTGCAGTTGCTACTAGAGGAGCTGCAATGTTATTTATAGAAATAACACTTGACACATTACAAGTTGGAGCTGGTGTACCGCCAATTGGTGCATTTGTAACTCTTACCCTGTAAGTGGTTCCAGGATTTAAATTAGCAAAAGTATAATCTGAAGCTGCAATAGGCCCAACACTATTTACAAGTGCATTTGTAGCATTATTATATAAGTAATAATAATATTGCGGGTCTATATTTAAAGCACCTACTTTTATACTTCCTTTATCTCCGTAACAAGTTGGTTGAGTTACTGCTGTAGTAATCTGTAAGTCTCTGCTTCTAATAAGAATACCCGGAACAGAAAAAATACATGGATTAGTAGCAACACCAATTTGTCTGATATAAACAGTATAAGAGTTAGGAGTTGTAATATTGAAAGTATTACTTGTTTGATATGCTCCTACTGCACCACTAGGATCTGTTCTGATAGCATATTCATAACCTGCAGGCACGCCGCCAATTGTAATACTTCCAGGAACACCACAAATAATATCTTTATGTGTTTCTGTTGGAGTTAACAAATTCGTATAAACATTAAAGTAGAAACGGTTGAAACATCCTCCCGCATAATTTAATGTTACTCGAAATTGTCCTGCCTGGTTTGCCGTATAATTTGGCCCTGAACCAACACTAGCCCATGTACAGGCAGCATTTTCATTGGCACAATTTTGATTTGTAACAGCAGTACAACTTCCTTCATTTAATTTCTCCCAAACAATACTTGTTGCGTCAGAAATACTTGTAGTAATTTGTCTGACAGCATTTGAACCACACAAGAAAATATTTGGTAATTTTTTTCCATCATTAGAACAAGTTACTACCTGATCTGCGAAAGGAATTACCGGATTTTCTACTGTTGCTCCAAATCTTGTTACAACAAATGACTGATAGATTGATCTACAAGGTGCAGCAGCGAGATTATAAACATAATAAGTTCCAGGATCTTTTACATTAAATACTTGTCCTTTTCCTATTTCAATAGTTCTTGCTTCATCACTATACCAAGTATAATCTGAATAACCATTAGCAGCTGTTAAGTTAATATTTGCTCCACAAAGTGTAACGTTCGTGGTGTATTTACAACCATCTACTCCAACTAAAAAGTTTGTCGCTTTTGGAACTAAAATACATCCTGTATTGGTATTAACACTCGGGTCATCAGAAATTGTAAAACTTGTATTTTGCTGTCCTTTGTACGTTGCATAAGCAGAGTTGTCAATACTATTAGAACAAGCCTCACTTAAACTTTGACAATCAGGAACAACCTTAACCTTAAAGCTTATAATTTTTTCAGGGTCACCAACTTTAACAATGTTGTTGTTTATTGCAAAAACAATATTTCTTGTCGTTGCATTATAACTTTGAACCGTTACCCCAGTTGGTAACGAAACAATATCAGCCGGATAATTGAAAATAATATTAATAGGCAGCTGATCTCGAATTGTAAATGAGGTAGCATTATCATTACCTGTATTTTTAAAACCAATTTCGTAGTTTAACTGCTGTCCTAAAGTAACATTTTGCCCGCCAATATTTGCTCCTAAATTATTTTTTACAATTTTAGTTAAAACAATTTTCGGTTCAATAATCTCAACGTTAAAAGCATTGAAAAAGAGTCCATAACCGTCTCCTCCCGTACTAAGCTTTAATTGTGCCGAGGTATCGTTGTTTTTAATAATTGCATTTGCGGCATTATTAAGATTTATAATCCCCGCTTCAAACCCCAGGGTATTACCACTACTTGGTGTTCGGTCTGTATAAGGACCATTAACATCATTAAACGTACTATTAAAGAAGTTATTTACCGAACGCTCAGTAGTAAAAATATCAGTATTATTAATAGAATATTTATCGCCAGTAAGGTTAACGTCTCCCTCTAAAGCGGCAAAAGCTAATTTTGCTTTTACAACTCCTGTTGGAATTGTTTTAAAACCTGTTAAGTCATAAGTTACAGGTCCACTAGATGCTTGTATCCAACGAAGACCGTCGAAAGAAGTAATATACTTTGCAGATGATTTTGGATCTTCATAAACAACAAATAAATTCCACCCTGCAGAAAAACCTCCATTGATTCCACCTCTTCCAGAAATAATATTAGCAACTGTATAAGTTCCTTCAGGATTTGCTAATCCTTGTACCATCGTTGTTAGATCATAATAGTATGCATAAGGCATCTGATCACCATTTGACGTCGTTGGATAGTAATCATAAATTAATGATCCTGAAATATTAGTATAAGCTGTTTGATTTGGAAGTTTAATCTTAATTGAACCTAGATTGGCACGCGTAACTGTACCATTGTCAACAGTACCTTTACTGTAAATACCAGCCCAATAAAGACCTGCATATACGATTTTATAACATTCTCTACTAGATTGCGGAACAGTTAAATTAGCCGAACTAGAACTAAACGTAGTATTGTCACTATCAATATCGATATATTGCATAGTAAGGTCGTTGTTGTTCTGGCTAGTTGAGTTGAACGCATTATTTGGCCGCTCACCATTCTTGTTGTTATCTCTATTCAAAATATTATTACCTATCAAGAGCATATCACCTTTTAAACTTTGGTCAAAGCGAGGGGTGAAATCCTTTTGAGAGAACATAATAAAACTCTGTATAAAAAATAATACAGTTAAAACTAATTTTAAAGTAGTAGGTTTCTTCATGTTACTATGGTTTCAGTTTAACTGTTGTTCTTTGAAGGGGCATTCAAAGAACAACATTCAATCTTAATTTAAATTTATGTTTTTACTTTCCTTCTCCTTTCGAAGAAGCCGCCGTCTATATCCTATTATTAATTTTCGACTTTTACGATAGCCATTTTCCCGTTGTATGGTGATTTACCTTTAGCTTCTAATGCCTTAGTTGCTTCTTGCAGACCATCGAATTTCTCGTAATAGATATAATATTTACTTGTTGTTATATTGTAAAAGAAATTAATATTTGAAAGCCCTGATGCTACAGCTTTAGTTAAGAACTCATCTCGTTTTTCAACACTGCTGTGTACTGCAAGAATCATATAATAACCACTTTCAGAATTTTTAATATTCTTAATAATCTGCATGTTTGACTGATCTTCACCAAAATCAAAATCAGCTGCCGTGAGCGGTGTACTGCTTACTTTCGTTGTTTCTTTAATACGTTTAAGAGCAGCTACATCCTGAGCATATCTTCCCTGATCATTTTCGTATGCCGCACGCTTAATTCTACGTTTTTTCTCAATTTCAGTTTCAGCTTTAATACGCTCTAAGTCGGCAAGTAATGCTGCACCTTCAAGTTCCATTTTTAACTGTGCTGCTTTCAATTCGTTTATCTTCTCAAGATAAGCTTTGTTTAAAGCATCATTTTTATTAGGAACTTTTTTAAGTCTTTCGTTATATAAATTTGTCAGCTTAGCAATCTCATCTTTCTGTGCTTTACTAGCATCTGCAAGTTGTGATTTTAAAGCTTCTATCTGACTGTTTTCTGCAGCTACACTTTTGAAAGGTTTTGGTTCTTTGTAAATACCTTTTTCACTTAAATCATTCTCTTCTTTTAAATCATTCAAGTCTTTTTGTTTATTAGCTACTGTTGATTTAAACTGATCTAATAGATCATTTTGTGTTTTACCTGAACTTTCAATTGACTGAGTTAAACTTTCAATCGCTTTTGCTGTTTCATCTTTTGCTGCCGCTGCTGCTCTGGCTGCTGCTGCTTCTGCATCAGCTTTTGCTTTCTCTGCTGCTAATCTTGCCTGACGTTCTTCTTCTTCTTTTAGTTTTCTTGTTTCTTCGTCAGCTTTTTGTTTTTCTGAAGCTTCAGCATCCGCTTTTGCTTTTGCATCTGCAGCAAGTTTAGCTTGTAATGCTTCTGCATCTGCCTTAGCTTTTGCATCCGCTGCCAACTTAGCTTGTAATGCTTCTGCGTCTGCTTTCGCTTTTGCATCAGCAG
>NZ_JBMDIY010000023.1:0-95566 GCF_057808895.1 Flavobacterium sp. FG68 | reverse complement strand
CTAAAGTTAAGATTTAGTTCTTAACTAGAACTCCATGCTAAGTTAGCACATCCAGCATTTGTAGAAGAGCAAAAATAAAATAGAATAAAAAGTAGAGCTAGGCGCATAAATAATAAAATTTAAAATATTTCCTACAAACATAGTTTTATATTTTAAATCCTACAAATTTATGTTAATAAAAAAATTTTAGACATAAAAAAAGCGAGACCTAAATCTCGCTTTTTTAACATTATTTGTATTTTAAAAAATATTTATTCCACCGTAACTGATTTTGCTAAGTTACGCGGCTGATCAACATTACATCCTCTCATAACTGCAATATAGTAAGAAAGCAATTGTAACGGAATTGTCGTAATAAGCGGTGATAATGCATCTGAAGTTTCTGGAATTTCGATTACATAATCAGCTAATTCACGAACCTGCGTATCTCCTTTTGTAACAACGGCAATGATTTTACCACTTCTGGATTTAATCTCCTGGATGTTACTTACAATTTTATCGTAATGACCTTGTTTAGGTGCAATTACAATAACCGGCATTTGCTCATCAATTAAAGCAATTGGTCCGTGTTTCATTTCGGCAGCAGGATAACCTTCTGCGTGGATATAAGAGATCTCTTTAAGTTTTAAAGCTCCTTCTAATGCTACTGGGAAATTATATCCTCTACCTAAATAAAGGCAGTTTGGAGCATCTTTAAATTTAGCAGCAATTTCTTTTGCTCTGTCGTTTGTCTCTAATGCTTCTGCAACTTTTTCAGGAATTAATTCTAATTCTTGTAAGTATGCATGAAAATCAGGGTTTGACAAAGTTCCTTTTGCTTTTCCTAATCGTAAAGCAATCATGGTAAGAACTGTGATTTGAGTTGTAAAGGCTTTTGTAGAAGCTACTCCAATTTCTGGCCCTGCGTGCGTGTAAGCACCTGCATGGCTTTCTCTTGAAATAGATGAACCTACAACATTACAAACACCAAACACAAAAGCACCGTTTTCTTTAGCCAGTTTAATAGCCGCCATAGTATCTGCCGTTTCTCCAGATTGAGAAATTGCAATTACAACGTCATCTTTATTTATGATTGGGTTTCTGTATCTAAATTCAGAAGCATATTCTACTTCAACCGGAATACGTGTAAATTCTTCAAAAATATACTCAGCAACTAAACCTGCATGCCATGAAGTTCCACAAGCAACAATTAAAATTCGCTTAGCGTTTAAAAATTTCTCCAGATTATCTTCAACACCAGCCATTTGAACAATTCCTTCATTGGCATGAAGTCTTCCTCTGTAAGTATCTTTAATTACACTTGGCTGTTCGTAGATTTCTTTTAGCATGAAATGATCATAACCTCCTTTTTCAATCTGCTCCAAATTCAATTGAAGTTCCTGAATATAAGGATCGACTAAAGAGTCATCTTTAATTTTTCTTACTTTAAGAGGTTTGTGCAGTCTGATATTAGCCATTTCACCATCTTCTAAATATACAGCATTTGCAGTATATTCAATAAACGGAGAAGCGTCTGAAGCAATAAAGAATTCTCCTTCACCTACTCCAATTGCCAGTGGGCTGCCTAATCTTGCCGCAACAATTTCGTTTGGATTTTTTTTATCAAAAACGGCAATTGCATAAGCTCCTACAACTTGGTTTAAGGCAATCTGAACTGCTTTACCAAGTTTAATTTTCTCATTTTTCTGAACTTCTTCAATCAGGTTTACTAAAACCTCAGTATCCGTATCAGATTTAAAAGTGTATCCACGCTTAATTAACTCTTCTTTAAGCGGCGCATAATTCTCAATAATTCCATTGTGGATGATTACTAAATCTCCAGAATTAGAAACATGAGGATGCGAGTTCACGTCATTTGGTACACCGTGGGTAGCCCAGCGTGTGTGTCCAATTCCAATATTTCCATTTATTGTAAAACCTTCATTAGCTTTAGCTTCCAGATCTGAAACTTTACCTTTTGTTTTACAAACTTTTATACCTGATTCGTCATCATACAACATAACGCCGGCACTATCATATCCTCTGTACTCAAGCCGCTTTAAGCCCTTGATAACAATAGGATAGGCCTCTCTATGGCCGATATATCCAACAATTCCACACATATATTACTTATTTATTTGGTTTCGTGTAGTAAACCTCAAGCCTCAATCTTTTATCATAATCCGCATTACCGGCAGGTATATTATTACCATATAATATAGTACCTAACGGATTCATAACTGATGCTCTTGGTGCTTCTGAAAAATATTCATTTATACTTGCGTTCAATAGAATTCTATTTTTCAATTTGTTTGATGTTACAGCACTTATATCATCGATAACAACTAATCCTAATTTAACATTGGTTGCAGTTGCATTCTTTATAATATTACGAATATGGTTTGTTATCCTAATTTTATAAGTAGTTCCTCTTTTTGTAGTTGCATCAACATTAATTATTCCTCCATAAATAACTTTTGACATTCTCGGGTCATTTGTTATACTTGAACTTCCATCTGCACTATAATCTAAAATTGGTGTATTATTTGTAAAGTCATATAAATATACCCTTTTAGGTTCCTGAGCTTCCAGATTATCAGTCTTTTTAACTGCCATTTTTGCAGCATCAATAGTAAAGACAAGATTAGCTTCATTTACCAGCCATCCATTTTCCTTAATTTCTTTGATTTTAGAGCCAAAATCTTTAAGTTCTATAATTGCTAAAGATCCCTGACCACCTTTTAAATAAAGTCTGTCATCACCCGTAGTCATATTACGGCTGCTTATCGCATTTTGATACGTGGCATCTTTAGCATCCTGAAAAAGATTAACATTACTTCCGGTTAAGTTTATCACTAAAGTTCTATCTTCTTTTACGTCATCACCATCGGTTGTAATATCTGTTTTTGCTTTGTAATAAACCGTGATTTTTCCTTTAGAAAAATCCATCAAAGCCATATTACTTGGACTGCCGCTAACTCTTTCAACCTTAAAATATAATCCTCTAAAATATTCCTGAAACACATCAGCAGCAGAAAGCTTTTCTTTTGCAGCATTTAAAATTTTAGTTTGGAAAAATGCCTTATTTAATTTTAAGCGCATTGCTGGCGACGTATACGTTTTAACATCTTTACCATCTTTATCTTTTGTTACCTCTGTAGTTTCCTTAGAACTAAAATAGAATTTATTATTTTGAAATTCGTTAGCATCATCATTCAATAAGGTTCCTTTATTAGTATCAAAATCGCTATTTTGATCATTATAATAAAGCTGTGCTAATTGATTGCCATTATCATAATAAGAACTTCTCATTAGATATTTAGACTCATAAACTCCCAATTTTAAAAAACCTCCTGTACTTCCATAAATAGAATCAAGTTCATACTTATTCCTTCCACTATCAGCATCAATACCTGTAACGTGACTAAAATAAGGTATATTAACAGTTACACTATCAATTACAGGTGCGTCTCCAACTGCTACTCCATAGGCAGCAAGCCCTACCTGCGTATTATAATTTGCAGTAGTGGTACCAAAAACCGGATTATCATAAATCCCTAAAGCATTAATTGCTAAAGAATTTGATTGTATTGGAGTTACTTCTTGATTATAAGCTATAACATCATATTTTTCAGATTCCAATCCAAAATGATCATCACCAATTAAATCATCACCAATCGCATTAAAATCTTTGTCGCAAGAATATAAAAAAACAACTGTTGCAGCTAATAGAATTTTCTTAATAAAAGAAGTATTGTACATATTCGTATTAATAGTTAAAATTTAAAGACCCATAGTTTTATAGAAATTTGTATACGCTTCAGCGAATGCATCTTTCGCGGCGAAAGGTAAAAAAGGTTTTCCTGAAGATTCTATAAATTTTGTTAAACTTGGAGAAACATTTTCTGACGCAATAATGACAGCATCAGAATGCAATATGCTGGCCTTTAAGACATTTTCGTAATTTGGGATTTCAAGATCAGAAATTGATTCGTGCGGAACACCATCAAATTTAACCTTGTTTATCATTTCTAAATCTAAATTTTCATCAAAAGACTGACCATAAACTGAGGTAACGATTTTTGTATCGTTAAATAAAGCCTCATTTTTATAGTAGTGTTTCATATAAATTGGAAGCATAGCAGCCAACCATCCATGAACATGGATAATATCCGGAACCCAATTTAATTTTTTTACAGTTTCAACAACTCCCTTTGCAAAAAATATCGCACGCTCGTCGTTGTCTGGATATAAAACCCCTTCCTCGTCTGCAAAAGTGGCTTTACGTTTAAAATATTCATCATTATCAATAAAGTAAACCTGAATTCTTTCTTTCGGAATTGAAGCTACTTTGATAATCAATGGCATATCTAAATCATTCACTACCAAATTCATCCCTGAAAGCCTGATCACTTCGTGTAATTGATGTCTTCTTTCGTTGATATTTCCATATCTTGGCATGAAAATTCTTATCTGACCTCCCTGATCATTAATCATTTTAGGAACGTCATAAGACATTAAAGAAACCTCATTTTCAGCCAAATAAGGCACGACTTCAGATGATACGTATAATATCCTCTTATCTTTCATAATAGTATTTTACTTAATTTTTGGTAATAAAAACGTCGCAAAATTACAAAAATTTATGCAGTTTATAACTAATATATTATGTTTGCACTAAATTTTAATAATACCGCCATGCATATTTTCTACGGTAAAGTAGCTCTGATAGCCTATTTAAAAACTATCAAAACCGCAAATTCGACTATAGGATTTGTCCCAACCATGGGAGCTTTACACCAAGGGCATCTGGCTTTAATGCAGCGTTCACTTAAGGAAAATGACGACACCGTTGTAAGTATTTTTGTAAATCCTACGCAATTTAACAATCCCGAAGATCTTGAAAAATACCCTCGAACACTTGAAGAAGACGTCAAGAAAATGAGAGGTTTAAGTGACAAAATAATTTTATATGCTCCTTCTGTCGATGATATTTACGAAGGGCAGACAATTTCGCAGTCTTTTGACTTTGACGGTTTAGAAAATCAGATGGAAGGAAAATTCCGTCCGGGTCATTTTAATGGTGTTGGAACAATCGTAAAACGCCTCTTTGAAATCGTTACGCCAACCAATGCTTATTTTGGCGAAAAAGATTTTCAGCAGCTTCAAATTGTTAAAAAACTGGTCGAAAAAAATAATCTTCCGGTAAATGTTGTTGGTTGTCCAATTTTTAGAGAAGACAATCTTTTGGCAATGAGTTCCAGAAACGAAAGGTTAACTGCTGAAGAAAGAAAAGAAGCCGCAATAATCTATAAAGTTTTAACTGAAGCCAAAGAAATCTTCCAAAACAGTACACCTGAAGAAACCATTAAATTTGTCGAAGATTCCTTTAAAGACAACGAAAGATTTGACCTAGAATATTTCGTCATTGCTGATGAATCGACATTATTACCTATCGATCATAAAACAAACGATAAAAAATACCGTGCGTTTATAGCGGTATTTGTTAATTCTATAAGACTGATAGACACCATTTCATTAAATTAAATTACCTTTGCTGCATGCAAATTCAAGTTATAAAATCAAAAATTCATCGAGTAAAAGTTACTGGAGCTGATTTAAATTATATTGGCAGTATTACTATTGATGAAACTTTACTAGAGGCTTCAAACATTATTGAAGGCGAAAAAGTAGCTATTGTTAACATTAATAATGGAGAACGTTTTGAAACTTATGCCATTAAGGGAGAAAAAAATTCAGGTGAAATCACGCTGAATGGACCTGCTGCCCGAAAAGTTCAAAAAGACGATATTATTATTATCATTTCTTATGCTACACTGGATTTTGAAGAAGCTAAAACCTTCAAACCGTGGATCATTTTCCCAAATGAAAACGATAATTCGTTAACATAAACCACATTCTTTCTTATTTTACGTTTATAATTTGTCAAAAAATATTTTTGTACAAACAGATTTTCTTTTGCCTAAATCGAAAATGTATACATCGTAAGAAATCATTGCTTTTTTTATTCCCCAAAATCACAAAAAGCAAATAAAGTATTATATTGCTACACTATTTGAATACTTTTTAATTCACTGAAATGCCACAAATCATGAAAAAAGTTTACCTGCTAATTACATTAATTTCCATTTCTGTTTTTTCCCAGAAAAAATTTGACAATATCCAATCCGAAAAACTTGGAGAAGAAAGAAGAATAACAATTGGACTTCCCCCTTCTTACGATGCAAAATCAGATAAAAAATATCCTGTTTTATATTTATTAGATGGTGATTATTTATTTGATCCGTTTTCCGGAGCTGTAAGTTATGGTAATTATTGGGATGATATTCCGGAGATGATTATCATTGGAATTCATCAAAATAAAGATGAAGAACGTTACGACGACACCACAATTGATCAAAACGAAGGTCTGCCTTTTGAAAAAGGAGCAAAATTTTTCGAATTTATTGGTTCAGAATTGATTCCTTATGTAGAGAAAAAATACCGTACATCGCCTTTCAGAATTATTGCGGGTCATGACGTAACTGCAAGTTTTGCTAACTTTTATCTTTACAAAGAAGAACCTCTTTTTAATGCATACATTTGTTTAAGCCCGGAACTTGCTCCAAAAATGGAAGTTCGTATTGCTGAAAAATTTGCCAAAATACAAAAACCAATATTCTATTACCTTTCTGCTGGAGAAGGTGATATCAAGAAAATAAAAGAACCAATTGAAAAATTGGCCGGAAATATTAAAATCGCAAATAATCCGTTAGTGAATTATAAATACGAAGTATTTAAAGGAGCAACGCATTATACTGAGGTTTTACATTCGATTCCGAGTGCATTATATCAGATTTTTGATATATACAGACCGATAAATTCTGCGGAATTTAACGACAAAATTGCGGTTCTTCAAACGGGTTATGCCGATTATTTACAAAAAAAATACAACGATATGTCTGAAGTTTTAGGCGTTCAGATTCCTGTTAGAATGAGTGACTTTAAAGTAATTGAAAATATTATTTTAAAAAGAAATGCCTACGACGAATTAGGAAGAATGGCTGAAATTGGAAACGTAAATTATCCAAAAGCCATGTTAGGAGAATATGAATTAGGCTTGATGTATGAAAAAATGGGCGATCCTAAACATGCTTCAAAAAAATACCAAAATGCTTCACAAATGGAGCCAATTGGCGATTTGAATAAAGATTTGATGTATGAGAAAATTGACGAAATGAATACGCTTGCTAAAAAAACAAAATAATGTCAAAAGTTAAAACTTCCTTTTTTTGTCAAAATTGCGGAACCCAGTATTCTAAATGGCAGGGACAGTGCAACGCATGCAAAGAATGGAACACAATTGCCGAAGAAATTATTCAGAAGCAGGAAAAAGCAGCGTGGAAAAGTGAACCAACCTCAACAAGTAAAGCGCCAAGACCTTTAAAAATAACAGAAATCGATTCGGCTTTAGAAATTCGAATGGATACTACCGATGGCGAATTGAATCGTGTTTTGGGCGGCGGAATTGTTCCGGGATCTTTAACGCTTTTGGGCGGAGAACCAGGAATTGGAAAAAGTACACTTTTACTTCAAATCTCATTAAAATTACCTTATAAAACCTTATATGTTTCTGGAGAAGAAAGTCAGAAGCAGATAAAAATGCGTGCTGAAAGAATTACGCCAAGCAGTGAAAACTGCTACATTCTAACAGAAACCAAAACGCAGAATATCTTTAAACAAATTGAAGCCATTCAACCTGAAATTGTAATCATCGATTCTATTCAGACTTTACATACTGATTATATTGAATCGACTGCCGGAAGTATTTCTCAAATCAGGGAAACCACTGCCGAATTAATCAAGTTTGCCAAAGAAACCAATATTCCGGTTATTTTAATTGGACATATTACCAAAGACGGAAATATCGCCGGGCCAAAAATTCTGGAACATATGGTTGATACTGTTTTGCAGTTTGAAGGCGATAGAAACCATATTTACCGAATTTTACGTTCATTAAAAAACCGTTTTGGTTCCACTTCTGAACTTGGAATTTACGAAATGCTCGGAAGCGGTTTGCGAGAAGTCAGCAATCCGTCGGAAATCTTGATTTCACACAAAGACGAAGAATTATCAGGAACCGCAATTGCTACAACACTTGAAGGAATGCGTCCGTTAATGATTGAAATTCAGTCTTTGGTAAGTACAGCAGTTTACGGAACACCGCAAAGAAGCACAACAGGTTATAACGCCAAAAGACTAAACATGATTTTAGCTGTTCTTGAAAAAAGAGCCGGATTCCGTTTAGGTGCAAAAGACGTTTTCTTAAACGTAACCGGAGGAATTTCTGTTGATGATCCTGCAATTGACCTTGCCGTTGTTGCTGCCATTTTATCATCAAATGAAGATATTCCGGTTGGAAAAGGTTTTTGTTTTGCCGGCGAAGTTGGGCTTTCTGGAGAAATTCGTCCTGTAAACCGCGTTGATCAAAGAATTCAGGAAGCTGAAAAATTAGGCTTTGACACGATTTTTGTTTCTAAATACAACAAAATCACTTTAAAAAATACCGGAATCAAAATTGAACTTGTGGCAAAAATTGAAGATGTTGCGAGTATTCTTTTTGGTTAAGTTTTTTTTTGCCACGAATTTCACAAATTAAACACGAATTTTTTATTTAAATTTAGCACCTATTCCAAAGTAAATATCACATCAAATTAATTCGAGAAATTAGTGAAATTCGTGGCAAAAACCATCCTACTAACGAACAATCCTAAAATCTTTACGAAATAGACTTTATGAATTTTCCAAAACAAAAAATTTTCAAAGCTTTAAAAATACTTGCCCTGGTATTGATTTTGCTTTGCATTGGATTATACTTTTTTCGCAATTCACTTTTAAAACAGGCAATTGCAAAAGTAACCCACAAAATGGCTGTTGATTATAACAGTGATTTTTCAATAAAAGATGCTTCTTTTAATGGTTTATCAAGCATCAAACTTACCGATGTTGTTTTGGTTCCCAAAAATGCCGATACACTTTTAAAAATTAAAAACATTGAAACCAGTGTCAGTTTAAGTAATTTATTAATTGGCGATGTTCAGCTTGGAACTTTAAAAGTCGACAACGGTTACATACAATTAGTTAAAAAAGGAAAAATTCGCAACTTCGATGCTTTCTTAAAAAGAGACCGTGACGATTCTGAAAAAAGCGAAAAACGAAAATACGGTGCTTTTGCCTATCGCATTATTTCAAAATTGCTCAATTTGGTTCCGACGGATATGAATTTGGATAACTTCCAATTCAAAATTGACGATAACGGCAAAAAAACAGCTGTAGAGATAAATAAACTGGTTTTAAACAACAAACAACTTGAAACCAGCATTCATGTCCAAAGTAAAGATTTTGATCAGCGCTGGAACTTAAAAGGTTTTGCAGACCCAAGAAACCAAAAAGCAGATATTCGGTTTTTTAATTTAGATACCGGAGCCATTCGCTTTCCGTATCTGGATGAAAGATACGGCTTAAAAGCAAGTTTTGATTCTATCCGTTTAAACGTTGAAAATATTGATAAAAGCGGAAGCGAATTTCATCTTGACGGTTTTACTTCAATCGTAAACCTAAAAATCAACCATCCAAAAATTGCCAGCAAAGATGTTGTTATAAAAAATGCACGTTTTGATTATAGATTTTTATTGGGCGATGATTTTATTTCGATTGACAGTACTTCATCAATGACGCTGAATAAAATTAAACTGCGACCATACGTTTCTTACGATACTGAAAAAGATACGGTTTATACTTTAAAAGTTGATATTCCGAAAATGAAAGCGCAGGATTTTATCGTTTCGCTTCCAGATGGTTTGTTTACGCATTTTCAGGGAATGCAAGCAACCGGAAATTTCGATTATAAACTGGATTTCAAATTCAACAAAAACAAACCAAATACGCTTGTTTTTGACAGTAAACTCAACAAAGAAGATTTACGAATTACAAAATATGGCGAAGCCGATTTAAATAAACTAAACGGCGAATTTGTCTATCGCGCGATTATTCAAAATGTATTGCAAAGACCCGTTTTAGTTGGAAACGCAAATCCGAATTATACGCCTTTAGACCAGATTTCTCCTTATTTAAGAAAATGCGTTTTAACGACCGAAGATCCGTCGTTCTTCTCGCATCGTGGTTTTATAAATGAAGCTTTCAAACAATCGATTTTAAAAAATATTCGAACAAAGAAATTCTCACGAGGCGCGAGTACGATCAGCATGCAGTTGATCAAAAACGTTTTCCTAACTCGTGAAAAAACGCTTTCGCGAAAGCTTGAAGAAATCTTATTAGTTTACATTTTAGAAAATAACCGAATTGTAAGCAAGGAAAGAATGCTGGAGGTTTATTTCAATATTATCGAATGGGGACCAAATGTATACGGAATTGGAGAAGCGAGTCATTTTTATTTCCAAAAAAGTCCGTCAGCTTTAAATGTTGATGAATGTTTGTATCTGGCAACGATTATTCCGAAGCCGAGAAAATTCATGTATCAATTTAATGACGAAGGAAACCTGAAAGATTATGCATTGAAAAATCAAAAATTCCTGAAGAATTTAATGTTCCGTCGTGGTCTTTTAGTTCCTGAAGATACAATTGGGCAGCTTCCTGTTTATATTTCAGGAAATGCGCGTTCGTTAATAAAAATCAAAGCTCCGGATTCGACTGCGGTTAAAAATGATTCTTTATCTACTGATGAGGAATTTGATTTGTAGCTATTTGCCACTAAGGCACTAAGACACAAAGTTTTGTCATTTCTCCTGCAAGGTTTCCAAAACCTTGTAGGTGTTTGTTACTATTTACTCTCTAATACCTACAAGGTTTTGGAAACCTTGCAGGAAACGAATTACCTAAAGTTTCTTAAAAATTCTTCCTTATAAGTTGAAGAAACTTCGATTTCAGTTTCATCATTAAGTGTAACAATACCGCCTTTATTATACGATTTCACACAATTCATATTGATAATATGCGATTTATGAACCCGAATAAAAGGCAAAGGCAAAATCTCTGAAAAGTGTTTTAAAAATCGGCAGACCATTTTTTTACTTCCGTTATTGAGATATAAATCGGTGAAGTTACCGTTACCACGAAGACGCACGATTTCTTCCATTTTTACCACTTCAAAACCTTCTAGCGTTGGCAGAATAACTTGTTGCTTTTCCGGTTTTTGTTCGTGAAAGTTTTCTACGATGATTTTATTTCGGTTGAAGATTTCATTGTTCATTATTTGATGCTGTACTTTATTTACAGCAACAATCAATTCTTCAATGCTTATGGGTTTTAGCAGATAATATGCCGCACTCTGATTCAAGGCTTTCAGCGAATATTCAGAAAAAGCGGTGACAAAAATAGTTTCAAAATGTAAATCTTTACAAGCTTCCAAAACATCAAAAGCATTTCCAAAAGGCATTTCTACATCCAGAAAAACCAATTGCGGTTTCACTTCATGAAGCAGCGGAACAGCTTCTTTTATGTTTTGAGCTTCGCCTACAACCTCAACCTGCGGACAGTATTTGCTTAAATAATTTTTAAGCACTTCGCGCGCGGCAAGTTCATCTTCGACAATTACACTTTTTATCTTTTGCAGTGTCATCATATTTTGTCAATTAATGGAAAAACAATTTCAACAACAGTTCCCTTCTCTGCTCCTTCTTTTTCCGAAATATTAAACGAAATGTTCTTTTTGTACAATTCGTTCAAAAGATCAATTCGCTCTTTTGTATTATTCAAACCGCGGGATTCGTATATTTTTTGGTTCGTTGTTTTCAGTTCACGGCTTTTGGTTAAACCAATTCCGTTATCATCAATGGTAACGATTATTTTTCCGTTTTTATAATCAAAGCGAAGCGATAAAAATCCTTTGTGGTCTAAATAGCGTAATCCGTGCCAAATTGAATTTTCTAAATGCGGCTGGATAATCATATTCGGAACAAAAACTCTTTCGGCATCCAGCGAATCATCTACAATAATTTCAAAATCAAATTTGTCCTCAAAACGCAAATGTTCTAAATCCAGATATTTCTTAAGCTGCTCGACTTCTTTATCTAAAGAAATAAAATCTTTATTGGAGTTTTCCATCATATTTCGCATCAAATTCGAATACGAAGTCAGGTATTTATTGGCTTCCAGTTCTTTATTTTCAGATATAAACTGATTCACGCTATTCAAACTATTGAAAATAAAATGCGGGTTCATTTCACGACGCAAAGACTGCAAAGCGATTTCTTTATTTTTTATTCTGATGGAATACAATGCTTTTGAAATAAACGTAAACAAAAGCAACAGTAAAATTACCGAACCAATTAGAAAATAATTGAAGGTGTTTTTCTTTGAAATCAATTCATCTTTTAGTGTTTTTTCTTTCTCTAACTGACGAATTTTATCTTCGGTAATCTGAAACGTTTTGGCATCGATTAAAGTCGTATCAGAATGAATGAGCTTTTCGAAGTTTTCAAAAAATTGTTCGTACAATGCCATACTTTCTTTGTCCTCGCCTTTTGTTTTGTAATATTTAATTAAAGAAGACAAACTTTTTTTGGCTTCCGCCGAATTTCCTTTTTGAAACGATAAATCATACGCTTGTTTCAAAGACGAAATTGCTTTTTCGGCTTCTGACTTTTGAAAGTAAAGAGAAGCCAGCGATTGCAATTGTTTTATTTCGGTATTGTAATCTTTATTCGTTTTGGCCTCGGCAAGCAGTTTTTCGTTTATCGTTACGGCTTTATCAAACTGATTATCTTCGGCATAAACTTTTGCAATTTCATTTTTGATTTTAATGACTGATTCCGGTTTATCTTTTGCATACACTAATGCTTTTTTATAGCTTTCAATCGCAACCTTTTTATCTTTTAAGTCTAATGAATTTTGCGCTTTTTGCACGTACGCATCTGTAACTTCCTGACTTTTCTTTTCTTTTTTCAACAATTCGATATTAGAATCGACATAACCTTTTTGACTCTCCGGATTCGACTGATTTTTAAGTCGGTTCGCATCGTTTAAATTTATCTTTTCTTCAGAAATATCTTTTGCCAATGAACCTGCAACTTCATAATTTTTAATCGCCGAATCAAAGTTTTTTTGGTTTTCCTGTGTTTTCGCTAAACTTCGGGTTACTCTGGTTTTATCTTCGGTTAGTTTTAGTTTGGTGTAACTATTTAATGCTCTTTTAAAATATTCTTCGGCTTTGGCATTATCTCCATTATTTAAAAATTCATTCGCCAGCCTTTCATAATTCTGAGCAATTTTTGATTCATCGTTTTCATTTAATGATTTAGATAAATCGTCGGCTGCTTTACTGATTTTGACTTGTTTGCTTTTTTCACTTTTTTGTTCAGGAAGCGCCTGCGCTATTGTTCGCTGCGGAAACAATAACACTAAAAAAAGCAGACTAAAACCAATTAATAAATGACGTTTCACAATTATGTTATTTAGAAATGTAAAGTAACCTAATTTCAAATTCCTATCCTATATTTTTCACCAAGTCAAACGACCTGTTGACCCATTCTGTCAAAAATACGTTTTTTCGATCAATACATTTGACCAGTAATTCTTAAAAACTATAATCATGAAAAAACTATTCTTTACATTTTTAACTGTATTATCTTCTTCATTTATAATTGGTCAGGCTTCAGGAAATGTCAATTATAAAAATCCGCAATCTTATAATAACGACAATAATACGATCGACACCGATTTTCCTTCAAATGGTGATATTGTGGTAAGCGTAAAAGGGCTTGCCAATATTAAAGCAGATGCTTATACGGCAATTTTTAGTGTAACTCAAACAGGTAAAACCACTAAAGAAGTAAATGAATTAATTGATCAACGAATTACGCAGTCGCTCAATGCCATTAAACTTAAAAAAGGTGTTGAGACTTTTGTCGACATGATTTCCTTTGTTCCTGTTTATGAATATGAAGCCGAAAAAAAGCTTTTTAATCGTAAAACTTATAATGAAGTTCCGGCTGGATTTGAGTTGAAGAAAAACATTCATATCAAATTTTCAGACCCAAATCAGCTTAATGAGTTTATTACTATTTTATCCAATAATGAAATATACGATTTGGTACGGGTGGATTATTTCTCTAATACATTAGAAACGGTTAAGAGAGAAATGATGCTAAAAGCAAAACTTTTGGTTCAGGAAAAAATAAAAAACTATCAGGAATTGCTCGGTGAAACATTTATAAATGCCGAAAAGAGAATTACCGATGATTATATCGTAAATGTTCCGGTAGAAATGTACAAATCGTATGAAGCTTACAACGGTTCTTCTTTAAACTTAAAAAAAGCAGCAAACGTTAATCAGCTTAGCAAATCTGTTACACTTTATTACCAGCCTGTATTTAATAAAGAATTTGATTTCGTTATTAATTCTACTGTTTTAGAACCTGTTATTCAAGTACAATATGAGGTTAAAATGGCGATTAGCAGAGAAAAGAAACAACCTTTAAAAGCTGATAAAACAGATAAAGAATTTATTCTGATTACTCCAAATGGTGATTTAAAAACATTGAATACGAGTACAGCCAGAACAATTCATTAATCTGGCTGAAGCATTTCACCAAGTCAAAATACCGTTTCACCATTTGTGCAAAAAGCGCGCATTTTTAGTTTTTAAGTTTGATCTGTAATCATCCAATTAAAACTAAAATTATGAAATCAAATCTTTTTATTTCCGCGCTTTTTGCTACTGTGTTTTCTTTTGCCGGCTGTAATTCAGCTAATGCAAATCCAAAAAATAAAACTGAGATTAAGAAATCAGATTCTGTTGTGTCTACCAAAATTCAGGTTGCACTTTTACTGGACACATCAAGTAGTATGGAAGGATTAATCGATCAAGCCAAATCGAGATTATGGAACATCGTGAATACGTTGACGACTTTAAAATACGAAGGAAAAACTCCGGATATCGAAATAGCGTTGTATGAATATGGAAATAGCGGCTTATCAGAAAAATCAAATTACATCAGACAAATTACGCCGCTTTCAACAGATTTAGATTTGATTTCGGAACAATTATTTGCGCTTAGAACCAACGGCGGAAATGAATATTGCGGCGCAGTAATTCAGGATGCAACAAAAGAATTAAAATGGGAAGCCGAAAACAACAGCATGAAACTGATTTACATTGCCGGAAACGAAGGATTCAATCAGGGAAAAATCAGCTATAAAGAAGCCATAAGCAGTGCTTTAAAAAATGATATTTATGTAAACACGATTTTCTGCGGTAATAAAACAGAAGGCATAAACATTTTTTGGAAAGATGGCGCTGACCGCGGAAAAGGGAAATATTTTAATATCGATGCCAATCAATCTGTAGAATATATCGCAACGCCATATGACGATGAAATCAGTAAATACGATGAAAAAATAAACAAAACCTACATTAATTATGGTGCTAAAGGAGCTGACAAAAAAATGAATCAGGTTATGCAGGATCAAAATGCCAAAAAGGTTTCGAAAGCTAATTATACAGATCGCGCCGTGAGCAAATCAAAAGCGGTTTATAAAAATGAAAGCTGGGATTTGGTCGATAAAACAAAAGATGATGCAGCGGCACTTTCGAAAATTAGAAAAGAAGAACTTCCCGCTGAACTTCAGGGTAAATCGACTGAAGAATTGCAAAAAATTGTAGCCGAGAAAACGAAAGAAAGAGAAACAATCCAAAAAGAGATTAGTGTTTTGGCTAAAAAACGTCAGGCGTATATTGATACCGAAGCTAAGAAAACTAAAAAGCAAGACGATCTTGGCAACACTATAAATACTTCGATAGTTGCTTTTGCAAAAGTGAAAGGTTATACAGTTGAGAAATAAATCCTGCAGCAAATCCTGAAACATGAAAAAGAAAATATTCTTTTTGCTTTGGCTGAGCATTTTTGGCTTGAGTTTTGCCTGTAACAATAAGGCAGAAAAGCCAGAAATCATAAAAAGTTCAAAACCGGTTTACTCCTACGAAGAGAAACTAAAAAGTGAGATAACTGAGATTAGGAATTTTTTGGGGAAAGCTCCTAAATACAATTCAAATGTTGTCTTCTTATTAGATATGAGGATTGAATCTGGAAAAAACCGGTTTTTTGTTTATGATTTAAAACACAACAAAATACTTCACAAAGGCTTAGTTGGCCACGGTTCCGGATCTGAAACCGGAATTGCAGGAAAACTGAAATTTAGCAATACCAAAGATTCTAATTGCAGTTCACTTGGCAAGTATGCAATTGGCGGTTCTTACTTCGGAAGCTTTGGAAAAGCATACAAATTATACGGTTTAGACAAAACAAATAGTAATGCTTTTGATCGAAATATCGTCCTCCACAAATATGTAGATATTCCTTTTGAAGAACAAATAAATCCTATTTGTAATAGTTTGGGATGCCCAATGGTCAATGAAAAGTTTTTTGGCGTAATTGAAAAGATGATTGATAATTCTAAAAAGAAAATTCTTTTAGTAATGTATTATTAAACCAACCTTTCACTCCTTTTTGTCATCTATACTTTTATAACACTTTAAATTATACTCCAATGATTAAGAAACAAGCAACGGCGCTTTTATTATTGTTAGGCATTTTTGCCTTTGCGCAAAAACCCATTTTCACCACTGCAAAAGTAAAAGCGGCAACGGTATATTTTAATGCTGCCGAAATTTCTCAAACTGCAAGTACAACTTTACCATTAGGAACAAGCGAAATTGTAGTTAAAAATGTCGCGGTAAATTTAAATGAAAGTTCTATCCAAATTGGTACGCCGGCAAGTGTAACGGTACTTTCGGTTCAGTTTACTAATAATTACATTTCAGAATATGATACCGATCCTAAATCACCTTTATTGAAAAGAGTTCGCGACAGTATTATTTTGGTTGAAAAGGAAATTTTGAAAGTAAATAATACTATCAATTCTGAATCGAAAACCATTCAGTTATTAGATAAAAACCAACAGATTTCCGGCGTAAATTCTGGATTAAATGTTGCCGAATTAATGAAAATGGTGGAGTATTATAAAACCAAGCAATTAGAAATTGCCAACAACATTAATACGCTGACGGAGAAAAAGCAAAAACTGGACGAAACGCTTCAAAAGCTAAACAACAAACTTGAAGTTGATACAAGTAAAGAAGAAAAAACTTCATCTGGAAAACTTATTGTTCAGGTTATGAATAGTGCTGCCGGGCCAGTTCCATTAGAAATATCGTATTTAACCAATAACGCTGGCTGGTCTCCTTTTTATGATTTGCGTACCGAAAGTGTTGCGGCTCCAATTAATATGATGTACAAAGCACAAGTGGTTCAAAATACAGGAATTGACTGGAAAAAAGTAAAACTGACTCTTTCAAGCGGTTATCCAAATCAAAATAATCAGGCGCCAATATTGAGTTCTTGGTTTCTGGCGAATCAGGTATATAATGATGAAGTTGTGACTATTGGTTATGGAACACAGAAAAAAAGGAATCAGCTGCAGGGAAGTGTTTTTAAAGATAAAATAGCAGGTGTCCAAACGGAAATGGCTGCACCTGCGATAGCAGAATCTTCTGTTTCGAATTACACAACAGTTGCGGAAAACCAGCTTAATATTTCTTTTGATATTGATATTCCATATGATATTTTATCGAATGGAAAAATTCACAGCGTCTCTTTAAAAGAAATAAAACTTCCGGCAACGTATAAATATTATGCGGTTCCAAAAGTGGAAAACGATGCTTTTTTACTTGCTGAAATTGCAGATTACAGTAAATACAATTTATTGCGAGGCGAAGCGAATATTATTTTTGAAGGAATGTATGTTGGTAAAACGTTTATTGAACCGAATCAAACCAGCGATACTTTGAACCTGAGTATGGGACGCGACAAAAAAGTATCTATCAAACGTGAAAAAGTCGCAGATAAATCAGGAACTAAGTTTTTATCTGCTAAAAAAGAACAGACTTTTACTTTTGATATTACAGTAAGAAATAACAAAAAAGAAGCGGTTGAATTGCTTTTGAAAGATCAATATCCATTGACTACAAATAAAGATATTGAAGTAGAATTACTGCAAAGTAATTCGGCAAAAGTAAATGCCGAAACCGGAATATTAACCTGGCAATTGCAGTTAAAACCAAATGAAACTAAAAAATTCAGAATTAGTTACAGAGTAAAATATCCAAAAGATCAGACTTTAAACTTATAAACGAATAGTATTTAAACACGAATTCCACAAATTTTCACGGATTGATCTGTGTTAATTTGTGGAATTTGTTTTTATAAAAGGCCTTCGACTACGCTCAGGCTGACACTCAAAATTTAGAAGTTTCTTAATGTTGTCAGGCTGAGCGAAGTCGAAGCCCTATGCAACAAATAATTAAGGCGCCGGATCTGGAATTATCGCCTGAACGTGATTGATTTCGGCTATAATTTCTTTTGATAAAACTACATCAATTGTGGCAATGTTTTCCTTTAACTGTTCCATTGTTGTTGCGCCAATAATCGCACTTGTTAAAAATGGCTGTTGCAAAACAAATCCCATTGCTAGTTCTGTCAATGTTAATCCGTGTTTTTTAGCAATTTCCTGATACAGTTTTGTTGCTTGTGTACATTGTTCGCTTTTATAACGTGTGTATTGCGGAAAAAGGTTAACTCTCGCATTTGGATGTGCTTCGCCAGTTAAAAATTTACCCGTTAAAACTCCAAATGCCAAAGGAGAATAAGCTAATAATCCAACATTTTCATATTTTGAAACTTCGGCAGAACCCACTTCAAAAAGGCGGTTCAATAAATTATACGGATTTTGAACGGTTTTGATTCTTGGAAGGTTTTGGTATTTGCTTTCTTCTAAAAGACGCATCATTCCCCACGCGTTTTCATTTGAAACACCAATATGTTTAATCTTTCCTTCTTTAATTAATCCGTCAAACGTTTCCAAGATTTCTCTAAAATGATCTTCCCACGCATCATCGTGACCATTATAACCACGCTGACCGAAATAATTCGTTTTACGTTCCGGCCAATGCATTTGGTACAAATCAATATAATCTGTCTGAAGACGTTTTAAGCTGTTTTCTAAAGCATATTTAATACTTGCCGGAGAAAAATCTGCTTTCTCGCGCATATAAGTAAAATTCGGGTTTGGACCTGCAATTTTAGAGGCTAAAACCACTTTATCGCGATTTCCGGATTTTTTAAACCATGTTCCGATGATTTTTTCTGTACTTCCGTAAGTTTCTTCACGTGCCGGAACGGAGTACATTTCGGCTGTATCAAAAAAGTTTACGCCTTGTTCAAGTGCATAATCCATTTGTTCGTGACCTTCAGCTTCTGTATTCTGCTGACCAAAAGTCATCGTTCCAAGATTTATTTTACTAACTTTTATATCTGTGTTTGGGATTGTAGTGTATTTCATTTTTTTCTTTATAGGTTCAAAGTTGCAGAGGCGCAAAGGTACAAAGGGATTTTACAAATCTAAATTTGACAAAGGTTAAAAAAAGTACAAGATTTTTATGCCTGCGTTTCCTGCAAGGTTTTGAAAACCTTGTAGGTATTGTTATCTATTCTCAACAAACTTAAACTTAAACCTACAAGGTTTTCAAAACCTTGCAGGAAACAAAAAAGGCTCAAAGATTTACTTTGAGCCTATATTTATTTTTAACCTTTTTAATTGATTTCCGAAATGTCCCAATCTTCCATTTCTTTACGTAAATCTTCTTTTGAAGTTATTCGGTTGTATTTTATATCATCTAATCCTTCTTCTACTTTATTGTGATATTCTATTAACGTCAATGGATTTCCTTTCGCATCATACGAAACTACTTCATTCAAATAATTATCAAAAACCGACGACACGATTCGCAATACTCTTTCATCTGCCAAATCAAGCTGATTCCTTATTTTATCTTTTAATTCCGCAAGTCCCATAATTCTAATTTTAGATATTCAAAGTTACGAAAATAATAAGATAGAAGTTTCAAATTAAAAATCCCAATTTAGAAATTCCAAATTCCAAAAACTACAGTTTTAGCGTTCCTGCAAGGTTTTCAAAACCTTGCAGGTATTATTATTTCTCAACAAACTCAAGCTTAAACCTACAAGGTTTTGGAAACCTTGCAGGAGCAAAAAAGGGTTCAAAGCAAAACTTTGAACCCTTTTAAAAATCTTAGCATCTTAGCAACTCAAAACCTTAGCAACTTAGTTTATACTATTAAGCATTTCAGCGATTTCATCTAATCTTGGTGTTAAGATGATTTCGATTCTACGGTTTTTAGCTTTTCCTTCCGGAGTGGCGTTGCTTGCCAAAGGAGAAAATTCGCTTCTTCCCGCTGCTGTAAGTTTTTGTTTGTTGATTTTATTGTTTTCGCTCAAAATAGCTACAATTGCTGTTGCTCTTTTAGTCGATAAATCCCAGTTGTTTGCAATTGGTCCTGAACCAGCATACGGATCATCATCTGTATGTCCTTCAATAAGAACAGAAAGATCCGGATTGTCGCCCAAAACTTTTCCAAGTTCTACAACCGCTCTTCTACCTTCTGTTCCAACAGCCCAGCTTCCTGAATTGAAAAGTAATTTGTTTTCCATAGAAACATATACTTTACCGTTTTTCTGTTCTACTGTTAAACCTTTACCTTCAAAACCGTTAAGAGCTTTAGATAAAGTTTCTTTTAGCTTGCGCATTGCTTCTTCTTTAGCAGCAATCATATCTTCAAGTTCTTTCAAACGGTTTGCTGTTTTATCTAAACGTGCTTGTTCATCTGCCAGTTTTTTAGATTTTGCTTCTAATTGAGCAAGCAAATCACGGTTTTTAGCCATATTACTTTCTAATGCATCGTTGCTGTTTTTCTCTAATGCATTATAAGAATCCTGTAATACTTTGTATTTTTTTTGCTCTGCAGCTAAATCAGCTTTTTGTTTTGCAAGGTCATCTTTTGTTGCCGATAAATCTTTTGCTAGTTTATCACGGTCTAATTCTAACTGATTTTTTGCTGTTTTTAAATCTGCATTTTCGTCAGCGATAGAACGGTTTTCTTTTTTTAGATCTGAATATTTTGTTTCAAGATCATTGTAAATCTTTTTGGATACACAAGAAGTTGCAGATAATGCCAAAACTACTAATCCAATGGAGGCTTTTTTAATCATTTTACTTTTGTTTTTTATTTGGGGCGATAATAATTCTTAATATTTTAAATTCAAAAATTCCAAATTCCAAATGTTTCATAGTTTTAATGGAATGTATATTTAAATCTTTGAACCGCAGTTCTTCCAACAAGAACAATACCAAACTTTATTCAATTTCAACCAAAACCGGACAATGATCTGAGTGAATAGCATCTGGAAGAATAACGGCACGTTTTAAACGATGCCCCATTACTTCGCTCACTAAATTATAATCGATACGCCAGCCTTTGTTATTTCCTCTGGCTCCCGCTCGGTAACTCCACCAGGAATAATGATGCGGATCTTTATTAAAATGACGGAAACTATCAATAAAACCAGACTTCATAAAACTATCCAGCCAGGCACGTTCTGCAGGTAAAAATCCCGAAACCGTTTTGTTACGAACCGGATCGTGAATATCAATTGCTTCGTGGCAAATATTGTAATCGCCGCAAATAATAAGATTTGGAAGCGTCAGTTTCAATTCGTTAACATAGGTTTGAAAATCATCCATAAACATAAATTTATGATCTAATCTTTCGATGTTAGTTCCAGAAGGTAGATACAAACTCATTACCGAAACATCATCAAAATCAGCGCGTAAGTTTCTGCCTTCAAAATCCATATGATGAATTCCGGTTCCGTAAACCACTTTTTTAGGTTCTATTTTAGATAATATTGCAACACCACTATATCCTTTTTTTGTTGCAGGATAATAATATTGATACGGATAGCCGGCAGCCGTTATTGCTTCGACAGGAATCTGATCCTGAGTAGCTTTTATCTCCTGAAGGCAGATAACATCTGGACTTGCCGCCTGAAGCCATTCAATAAAACCTTTAGTAATTGCAGCACGAATTCCGTTTACATTATAAGAAATAATTTTCATATGGATATTTTTTTTAGGATTCCAAATGTAATAAAAAAGAGGAAAGTTTGTAATTGAATAAAGGAAAAGTAGAGTTTTTTGTTATCTTTGTTCGCTGCTCTAATAAATTAAAAATAGTACATGGGTTTAGTTACCGCGAAAGAAGTTGCAAAGGCAATAAATGTTGAGAAGTACGGAGTGCTTGGTACCTTCTCAGGCTGGATTCTTATGAAGGTTCTTAAGATCTCTACCCTTAATAAAATTTACGATCATAATAAACATTTAGAGGATGTTGCGTTTTTAAATGGAATTTTGGATGAGATGGAAATCAAATTCGAAATCCCTGAAGAAGATTTAAAACGTTTACCTAAAGATGGCGCTTATATAACCATTTCAAATCATCCGCTTGGAGGAATTGATGGTATTTTGCTTTTGAAATTAATGCTTGAAAGAGAACCAAATTTCAAGATTATCGCTAATTTCTTATTGCATCGAATTGTTCCGCTAAAAAAATACATCATGCCGGTTAATCCTTTTGAAAATCATAAGGATGCTAAATCGAGCGTTGTTGGAATCAAAGAAACTTTACGTCATTTAAGTGACGGAAAGCCTTTGGGAATTTTCCCTGCCGGGGAAGTTTCGACTTATAAAGACGGAAAATTAGTTGTAGATAAACCGTGGGAAGAAGGTGCTCTAAAATTAATCAGAAAAGCCAAAGTTCCGGTTGTACCGATATACTTTCACGCTAAAAACAGTAAATTATTCTACTGGCTTTCTAAAATTGATGATACGCTGCGTACTGCAAAACTTCCGTCAGAACTGCTTACACAAAAAGACCGTGTTATTAAAGTTCGTATTGGAAAACCAATTTCTGTAAGCGAACAAAATGAAATAGAATCTTTTGAAGAATATTCAGAATTCTTAAGAAAGAAAACCTATATGCTTGCTAATCCTTTTGAAAAAGATACCAAATTGATTGACACAGCAAGTTTAAAAATTCCTAAAGCGCCTAAAAAAATCGTTACGCCGGCGAATGAATCAAAAATGATTGATGAAGTTCAGGCGTTAAGAAACAGCGACTGCAGGTTATTACAGAGTAAAAATTATGAAGTGTTTTTTGCACGTGCAAAATCAATTCCCAATATTTTACATGAAATTGGACGTCTTCGTGAAATTACATTTAGAGAAGTTGGTGAAGGAACTAACGAATCTATCGACATCGACGAATACGATCAATATTATCACCATATGTTTTTATGGGATGATGAAACCAAAAAAATCGCAGGGGCTTACCGTATGGGATTAGGAGCTGAGATTTACCCGAAATACGGCATCGAAGGTTTTTATCTGACTGACTTATTCCGTTTTGAACCCGAATTGCATGATATGATGCATAAATCGATCGAAATGGGACGTGCTTTTATTATTCGTGAATATCAGCAAAAACCAATGCCTTTATTCTTGTTATGGAAAGGAATTATTCACACTACGTTACGTTATCCTGAGCATAAATACTTATTAGGCGGTGTAAGTATCAGTAATCAGTTTTCAGATTTCTCTAAATCACTTATGATTGAGTTCATGAAATCAAATTACTACGATCCGTATATTGCACAATACATTCACCCGAAAAAGGCATATAAAGTAAAACTGAAAGACGCAGATAAAGACTTTATTTTTGACGAAGCTGAATCTGACTTAAATAAATTCGATAAAATTATTGACGAATTAGAACCTGGAAATTTACGTTTGCCAGTTTTAATTAAAAAGTACATCAAGCAAAATGCACGTGTAGTTGCTTTTAACGTCGATCCTTTGTTTAATAATGCTGTCGATGGTTTAATGTACATTAGAATCGCAGATATTCCGGAAAGCACCATGAAACCTGTTATTGAAGAGTTTCAAATAGAATTAGAACGTAAATTATCTGAAAAAGAAGATTAATCAGATTTACTCCAAAATAGAAAAATCCCATTTGCTAATACAAATGGGATTTTTTATTTACAATTTTTATTTAAAAACTAGCTTGAAATTTATTCTTTTCCTATTTCATCTAATTCTTCTAATTGATTTTTAGGGTCTGCACCATATTGATTTGGTCCTTTTTCACCTTCTGTGCAAAACAAAACGAGCAACCAAATTGCTCCAACAAGAGGAATTAGTATTACTAAAAAAAGCCAACCACTTTTTCCAACGTCATGTAGTCTCCTAACTGTAACAGCTAAAGATGGTAATAATACGATTAAGGAATATATTCCCCTAAAAATCCCTAGTTCGCCATTTACGATAGTTAAACCAGAAACATAATCAACAATTCCTAAAACAATAGAGATAATTAAACTTCCTAAGCCAAAATACCAATATTCTCTTCTTCTTGCTCTTCCATTAAAATTTGTGTAGTTTTCAAAAACTACTTTTTTGTACATCTCTAACATAATAAAAACTTTTTGGTTGCCTACTCTTAAGGATTTTCGGTTACTCCGTTTCTTTTAAAAACGCAAGAATACTCATTTTGCCAGTAGACTTAAAGAACTAAAAGTTTTTATAATATCAGAAAAAGACATTTTAGCAATTAATGTTTAATATAGAAGCTGTGTTTAATGTAGACATAAAAAATCCCATTTGCTTATACAAATGGGATTTTATGTTTACAATTTTGTTTTAAAACTAGTTCGTTTTACTTTTCAGGATTAAAACCAGCCTTTTCTGCCAACTTGATACGTTTGATAAAAATCTTCGTCTGATTTTGTCAGGTAAATAATTCCTTCAATTAAGCCTATTAAACCTCCTATTCCGCATAGAAGACCTAAAACAAGCTGAATAATCCCTTCTTTACTATACCCTAAATAGAATTTATGAATTCCTAATACTCCTAATAAAATAGCTAGAATTCCAGCAACAACTTTTTTGTTTTCTGGTTTTGGTCCTCCAAATTCTGATTGTGTGTTTTCCATAGTTTTATTCTTAAAATTAGTATTTAAATTAAAAAATAATCGGGCAAAAAAAATCCCATTTGTTATGATACAAATGGGATAAATATGTTTTTAGAACCAGCCTTTCTTACCTACTTGGTAAGTTTGGTAAAATTCTTCGTCTGATTTTGTCAGGTAAATGATTCCTTCAACGAAACCAATTATACTTCCAACTCCGCAAGTAACAAGAGTAATAACTAATTGGATAATTCCTTCTTGTGTATATCCTAAGATAAATTTGTGAATTCCAAATCCTCCTAATAAGATTCCAAGGATTCCGGCAACAACTTTTTTGTTTTCTGCTTTTGGTTCAGATGGTGTATTCCAAGATTCTGGTTTTGTAGTCTCCATTTTTATATATTTAGTTAATTAATTATTGCAATTCAACTTTACCAATTTCATTGATTTCTTCGATATCATTTTTAGGGTCTGATCCGTATTGATTTGGTCCGTAGTCTCCATCTGTACAAAATAAAATCAAAATCCAGATTGGTCCGGCTACTGGAATAAAAGAAACAAGATAAAACCAGCCGCTTTTTCCAATATCATGAAGTCTTCTAACAATTACTCCTAAACCCGGAAGAAGTGTTACAAATAAATAAAGTATCACAAGAACATATGCAATAATTCCTCCTGTAACAGCGTCACCAAATAATGTCCCAACTATTAATCCAATAATTATTAACGAAAACATAATTATACTGTTTGCAAGTGCAAAATACCAATATTCACTTCTTCTTGCACGACCTTTAAAGTTTGCATAGTTTTCAAAAACCACTTTTTTGTACCATTCAATCATAAATTAATAAATTAGTTAGTTTATCCCTACTCTTTTTAGGATTTTCAGTTTCTCCTTTTCTAAAATTTTGTTAAAAAAATCGAAAACAATATTAAACAAAAATAATTTTAAAAACTAATAATGAACATTACTTTTACAGAATTGCCTTGTTATTAAAAACTAAACTGATTTTATTAAAATCAAGAAGTAATTAAATTCTGATATCAATAATTTACTTCGAATACACTTTTTTTATTTTATCTACAATAACCTGCGCCAAACGCTCGTGACTTTCAAAAGTCCAACCTGCAATATGAGGCGTTAAAATTACTTTTCGCCCGTCTAATAAATACTGAAAAGCTTCGGGAGTATTTTTATCCTGAAAAAGAGTTTCAAAAGACAGTTTTTCATATTCCAAAACATCTAAACCTGCACCCAAAACTTTCCCGGTTTTCATTGTCTCAACTAAATCTGCCGTAACAATATTTTTACCTCTCGAAGTATTAATTATCCATATTGGTTTTTTGAATTCGCTAATAAACGCAGCATCAACCATTCTATCCGTTTCCGGAGTCCACGGAATGTGCAGACTCAAAACATCTGTTTTTTCCTTAAGTTCCTTTAATGAAACTTGTCTGGCATTTTCATCTCCCACATTATCCTGAATATCATAACATAAAACTTCGACATCAAACCCTCTTAGTTTTTTTGCAAATGCTTTACCCATATTTCCATAACCAATAATTCCTACCGTTTTTCCATCCAGTTCGTGACCACGGTTACTTTCTCTGTTCCATTGACCCGAACGAATTTCATAATCGGCAATATTCAATTTATTAAAAAGAGAAAGAATCATCCCTAAAGTATGTTCTGCAACCGCATTACGATTTCCTTCGGGAGCGGCAATTAGTTCAATATCTTTAGATAAAGCGTAATCACAGTCAATACTTTCTAAACCCGCACCAACACGTGCAATAAACTGCAAATTGGTCGCTTTGTCCAGAAATGTTTTATCAATTTTAAATCGGCTGCGAATTACGATCCCGTTATAATCCTGAATTTTAGCTTCAATTTCTTCTTTAGAAGATTTAAAATCGGCGTGATTTTCAAAACCTGCTTCTTCCAGTTGCTGCCAAAGAATAGGGTGATTGCTATCGATATGAAGAATTTTTATACTCATTTTTTATTCTGTTTTATTAAAACAAAAATACAGCTAATTCTTAATTGTTCCATTTTTAAATGAAAACACAATTTCAATTACTTAATCAACATCCAGATAAGGATCAAGAACTTCTGCCAATTTATTGAGCCAATAAAAATTATCATCGATATTAGGTAATTCAGATTCCAAAGTTTCACATCCGCGCATAGAACATAACGAAAGCGCATGATTTACTTGTCGTATCGTTTTGGCCATATCTTCAGGATCAATACTGTGTATGAAAAAGTCTTTTAATCTGTTTTCAAATTCTTGTGAAAGGTTTTCTGTAGTCATTATCTTATTTTTTGTTCAAATATAAAGATTTTGGACACATATTTGTGTCTTAACAAAAAATAATTGTTATGACTTTTGAAATATGAATATTTCAGAAGAAACTTATATTGAAAATCTTGGCATTCACATTAGACAACTCCGTGAAAAAAAAGGTTTATCACAGCAAGCTTTGGCTGATGACTGTGATATTTCAAAAAATCAAATTGGCAGAATTGAGAGAGCTGAAATAAATACAGGTATAAAAACTCTTATACTAATAGCAAAGGCTTTAGATATTGAACTTATAGAAATGCTAGATTTACCTTTGAAAGAGAAATAATCCGTCTAGTTTTGTCATTTCGAGGAACGAGAAATCGCACTAGAAACTCGACAAAGATTGGCGATTCTCTTTATAGATTCACGAGTGCGATTTCTCGCTCCTCGAAATAACAAAGAATGAGCATTGGGTTAGACGCACTGCAGTGCGTCTCTACGATAAAACCAGACAAAACCTTTGTCCCTTTGAACCTCTGCTCCTTTGAACCTTTCTTCCTAAACTTTTTTATTGGTCAGATTTTTTTTAACTTTGAAAAACAAGCCTCAAAGAAATTCTCTCTTTTCTAAATCACACAATCTTTCTAAAATGAAATTGACCAAGACTTTTAAAGCCTTTTTTGAAAACGAAAAATCAGGAGGATTGCTTCTATTGTTTGTTACGATTATTTCTTTGTTTGCCGCAAATTCGTCTTATGCGACGGAATATATTTCTTTTTGGGAAAAAGATCTGGGCGGACATTCGATTACACATTGGATTAACGACGGATTAATGACGATTTTCTTTTTGTTGATTGGTTTAGAATTAGAACGCGAAATTTATCATGGCGAACTTTCCAATATAAAAAATGCATCATTGCCTATTATGGCTGCTTTTGGCGGAATGCTGGTTCCTGCCGCTATATTTTTAGCTTTAAATTTTAAAACGGCAACGCAAAACGGAGCCGGAATTCCAATGGCGACAGATATTGCTTTTGCAATTGGAATTTTATCTCTTTTAGGAAACAAAGTTCCCGCATCTTTAAAAGTCTTTTTGACTGCACTTGCCGTTATAGACGATTTGGGCGCCATAATTGTCATCGCTGTTTTTTACACAAAATCAATTGCATTTTTAAATTTAGGTATTGCATTGGGAATCTGGATTTTATTGTTTCTCTTAAACCGAATGAAAGTTTACAACCTGATTCCGTATTTAATTGGCGGCGTAATAATGTGGTATTTTATGCTAAACTCTGGAGTTCACGCTACAATAACGGGCGTCATTTTAGCCTTTGTGATTCCGTTTGGAGACGGCAGCGAAAAATCGTCCTCTTATAAATTACAGCATTTTTTACATAAACCTTCTGCATTTTTTATTTTGCCTTTGTTTGCCATTGCGAATACTTGCATCGCCATAAATTCTGATTGGCATGCCGGATTAAACCATCCCAACACATTTGGAATTATTCTCGGTCTGGTAATCGGAAAACCTTTGGGAATTGCTCTTTTTTCTTCCATTGGCGTAAGTGCCGGATTATGTGCTTTACCAAAAAGCTTAAAATGGGCGCATATTTTAGGTGCCGGAATGCTGGGCGGAATTGGTTTTACAATGTCTATTTTTATTACGCTTCTGGCTTTTAAAGATCCCGAAACAATTCTGTATTCTAAAATATCCATTATTATAGCTTCTGTACTTTCTGGTGTTCTGGGATTTGCTTATTTAAAGTTTGTTCTTTCCAAAGATGAAAGCGTTTAGTTTTTTGGCACGCAGATTTTCGCAGATATAAACAGATTTAATTTTAATAATCTTAATTAAGAAATGAAAAAGTATTATTGTTTGTTTTCAGCCCTTATTTTATTATCGTCTTGTAACGATAAAAAACCTGTGACCGTAACAGAAGCCAACATACCTAAAGACACAATTGCTCTTCAAACAATTAACAATGAAAATTCAATTGAAGGAACTTATGAAACTCAATCCGAAGGAAATGATTCTGACGATTGCAAAATTTCATTAGAAATCACAAAAACAAAAGATGGTTATTCTTATTTCTTAAAAACAAAAACCAGACAATTAAAAGGAATTGTAAATTTCAGCTTAGAAGAATCTGGTGAAAAATATTTGGTTTTGGAAGATATAAAATGGGATGAATATGAAGGCGATGTAAGTAATGAAGACGAAGAAAGTGATTCTATTGCAAATGTTGAAAAACCAGAACCGGAAATCCCTGTTGGGATTAGCGCAGGTTATGTTAAAGATACATTGACAATTCAAAATTACGGTAACTCGATGAATTCTTATACAAAGCTTTCAGAATGTGGGAGGAAATATATTCGATTGATTAAAACCCAAAAGTAAAATTCCAAATTCCAATTTTCCCCACAATATTGTCATTCCGAGGAACGAGGAATCTTCGCAAGCAGCTCCGCAATCTAATATCTCAATCTTTGTCGAGTTTCTCGCGAAGATTCCTCGTTCCTCGGAATGACAAAAAGCCTAAAATAACTTTAAAACTCATTATTATGATCGCAAGAATATGGCACGGAAAAACAAAGTTGAAGATTATGAAGCTTATACCCAATTCATAAATGACACTGCAATTCCTGATTACTCAAAAACAGCTGGTTTTGTAAAATTGTCTTTTTTAAGAAATATCAAAAACAACGAAGCGCATTTTACGCTAATTACATATTGGGAAAATCTCGAAGTAATTAAAAATTTTGCGGGAGACGATTTCGAAAAAGCAAAATATTATCCTGAAGATGATGACTTTTTATTAGAATTTGAGGAAAAGGTCGAGCATTTTGAGGTTTTTGCTTAAACAATATCCTAAATGCCATCCTGAGCGAAGTCGAAGGACTTTATTGCGCATAAGGTCTTCGACTTCGCTCAGACTGACAATTCGGTAAACTTTTAAATCTCAAAAAGAAAATTCCAAATTGCTCTCAATATTGTCATTTCGAGGAACGAGAAATCTCCGCAAGTAGCTCCGCAATCTAATATCTCAATCTTTGTAGAGTTTCTTGCGGAGATTTCTCGTTCCTCGAAATGACAAAACAATGTTCAAATGCGGTTTACCTAAAACAAAAAAACCCAAACCCCAACAAGAATTGGAATTTGGAATTTTAAAATATTGGAATTTATTACTTATCCTTTAATTTGTTTCAAAGAAGTCTTAATCCCTTTTATTAAAGACGAACTGAAGCCATTATGTTCCATTTCATTTAAACCAACAATTGTACAGCCTTGTGGGGTTGTTACACGGTCAATTAATTGTTCTGGGTGCACTTTCTCTTCTAAAAGCATTTTTGCAGCTCCTTTTACGGTTTGTGCGGCAATTGCTAAAGCAGTATTAGAATCAAATCCAATTTCGATTCCTGCCTGCATAGAAGCACGAATATAACGTAAAGCATATGCAGTTCCGCATGCGCCTAAAACTGTCGCTGCATCCATTAATTTTTCGTCGATTACCGGAGCAGTTCCTAAATCCTGAAATAAGTCAACAATTGGCAATGCTTTTTCTCTGTCTTTTTCAGGGAAAGAAATACAAGTTGCCGATTCTCCAAATTGTGCGGCAATATTTGGCATAATACGCACAACCGGATATTCGTTATTTGTTTTTGTTTGAAGAACATCCAAAGACAATCCGCTTACGGCAGAAGCAATTGTTTTATTTTGAATTACCGGCAGGATTTCGGCCAAAACAGTATCTACCTGATACGGTTTTATGGTTAAAATTACCACATCGGCTTCCTGAATATTATGTTTATTATCGTTGGAAACCGTAATTCCGTATTCGGCTAAATATTGAATACTTGCAGTGTTTCTTCTGGTTACGGTAACCTGATTGTTTTTAGAAAATTTTGCAATTCCCAAGGCAATAGAAACCCCAAGGTTTCCTCCCCCTATAATATGTACTTTCATCCTGCTTGGTTTTAATTTATTTTGGACTTGCTAACAGCCTGTTTTTCGGCTGTAAATTACGCAGATTTTAAGGATTTTAAATCACTGTAATCTATTAATTTGTGGCAAAAATTTAAAACCCAAGAATCAATTTGGCTACTCCAAAATAGAGCATAATTCCAAAAACATCATTGGTTGTAGTGATAAACGGCCCGGTTGCAATTGCGGGGTCGATTTTGTTTTTATGAAGAAAAAGCGGTACTAAGGTTCCTAAAATTGCAGCAAACATAATTACCACTATCATAGAGATCGAAATAGCAATTCCCACTAAATATTGTCCGTACATAAGAGAATGATATCCCAGTAAAAGCAGGGAAATTATACTTCCGGAAATCATCGAAACGGTAATTTCTTTGCTAAAATAACTTTTACTGAATTCTTTCAGGGTTCCGTTTGCCAAACCCTGTACCACGATTGCCGATGCCTGAACTCCAATATTTCCGGCTGTAGCCGAAAGCAGGGGCACGAAAATAATTAAGGTTGAATATTTCTGAAAAGCGGTTTCATTATCTTTCAAAACAAAAGATGCTACAATCTCGATTACCATACCAATTAAAAGCCAAGGCAGACGTGCTTTTGTTAATTCAAGAACGCTGTCATTTGTTTCAATGTCCTGCGTAATACCCGCTGCTAACTGGTAATCTTTATCGGCTTCTTCTTTAATTACGTCTACGATATCATCAATTGTAATTCTTCCCACCAAACGACCAAGCTCATCCACAACCGGAATTGCCTCCAAGTCGTACTTTTGCATGATACGCGCTACCTCAACATCTTCGGTATCAACGTTTACGAAATTTAATTTTCGGATATAAACATCGCCAATTTGTGTTTTTGTAGATGAAGTCAGTAAATCTTTAAGAGACAATCTTCCTTTTAAGCGGTTTTCATCATCAACAACATAAATTGAATGTACTCTCGAAACATTTTCTGCCTGAATTCGCATTTCTTTTACGCAGGTTAAAACATTCCAGTTTTCATTGACTTTTACAAGCTCTTTTCCCATCAAACCACCCGCCGTGTTTTCATCGTAGCGTAATAATTCGACAATGTCTTTTGCGTGTTCTACGTCAAGTAACTCAGAGATAACTTCTGCTTTGATTTCCTGCGAAAGTTCAGCGATAATATCTGCCGCATCGTTTGTCTCCAGCTCATCAAGCTCTTCGGCAATTTCTTTCGGTGAAAGTCGGCTTAAGATATTCTCACGCAGATCTTCTTCTAATTCCAGAAGAATCTCGGCGGTTTTATCACTATCTAAAACTTTAAAGATATAGGTTGCTTCGTCAAAATCCAGTTCATCAAGGATTTCGGCGATATCAGCATGGTGAAGGTCGTTAAGTAAAATTTCAAGTTCATTGTCATTTTTCTTAACGATTAAATCTTCTAATTGATGAATAAATTCTTTGCTAACTTTGAACTCCATCGGCTTCTATTTTTTGAGTCAAAACAATAAATTCGTCAACGCTTAGCTGTTCGGGACGTTTATCAAAGATAGTGTCTTCTCGCAGTTTATCTGATAAATTTAATGTTTTCAAACTGTTACGTAATGTTTTTCGTCTTTGCTGAAAAGCTGTTTTTACAACCTTAAAAAATAACTTTTCACCACAAGGAAGGCTATAATCTTCCTTTCGGGTCATTTTCATCACACCCGACTTGACCTTGGGCGGAGGAATAAAAACATTTTCGCTTACAGTAAACAAATACTCAGTATCATAGAAGGCCTGAGCTAAAACGGATAAGATTCCGTAAGCTTTTGATCCTTTTTTTTCGCAGATGCGCTCTGCAACTTCTTTTTGAAACATTCCGGAGAACTCCGGAATCTGATCTCTAAACTCTAATGTTCTAAAAACAATTTGAGTCGAGATATTATAGGGGAAATTTCCAATTATAGCAAATTGCTTATCCTTGTAAACTTCATTAATATTATATTTCAGAAAATCCTGAGAGATAATCTGATCTTTTAATTTTGGATAATTTTCGCCTAAATACGCCACAGATTCTGTGTCGATTTCAATAACGTGTGTATTTATGGGCTTTTCAAGCAAATACTTAGTCAACACACCCATCCCTGGTCCTATTTCTAAAACCTCCTCGTATCCTTTTAAACTCAAAGTATCGGCAATTGCTTTTGCAATACTTTCGTCTTTAAGGAAATGTTGTCCTAAATGTTTTTTGGCTTTTACTTTTTCCATTTTCTTTCTTGTTTTGCCACAAGGGCGCAAAAGTATTCTTTTTGAGGCGAAGGGTCAAAGCTTATTTCACTTTTTTTGCCACAAAGGCACTAAGACACAAAGGCTTTTACTTTTATTCTGCCATAAATTGTCAAGGCTTTATATTTTTTTGCCACGAATTACACAAATTATCACAAATTTTAAATCTATAATCTGTGTAAATCCGTTTAATCAGCCAAATCTGTGGGCTATTTCTGTTTACTGAAAACTAAAATTAATGTTCTGAAATAACCTCCAGTTCTGTTCTGAAAGAAAGCATTTTATCTGCAAATAATTCTAAGGCTTCTCTATCAAATTTAGGTTGGTCTTCTAAATAGTACTTTTCTAAAGTATCTTTACTGTCTGTTGTATATTGAACCGAATACGTGATTCCGCCCATTTCTTCTTCAACTAAAACTTTTACGATTCTTGCTGATGAAAATTTTTGTGTTGCTAAAATCTCCGGTATGTGCTTTTCCTGCATCCATTTTAACCATTGATCGTGTGCGCTTTCGTGTATATTAGTAGTAACGTTGAAAATAATCATGTTTCTTAATTTTAGATATCAGATTTTAGATTTTAGATTCTCTGTAAAAGGTTAGAATCTAATTGAACTAAATCCAAAAATCACTTTATAATTTTTTATTTGGAATTTGGAATTTAAATTATTGAAATTTACAAATTCTTATCCCCTCTTAACTCGCGGTATTTTTTTCTGGCATCAACAAAGTAAATACTATCCTGATGGTTAAAAATTACCTTTTCATATAAAGGCTTGGCCTTTTCTACATCTTTTAATTCGTCGTTGTAAATTTCTGCTGAGAAAAACAATGCTTCATCTACATAAATTCCGTCGCTGTGGCTGTCAATGATTTGCTGGTATTGGCTTAAAGCCGAAGTATAATCTTTCTGACTTTCATATATTTTACCTAAACGCAACAATGTTACAGCTTCGATTTCCTGCCCTTTAAAGGTTTTCAGGATGTTTTGAAAATGTGTAATTGCTTCTTGTTTTTTATTTTGATAAAGTAAAAAATCGCCTTTTGCAAATTGCTTTAAAGCTGTTTGAGTCGAATCGGCAACGGTATTATCATTTATCAGTAAGAAATATTCAAGAGCGTCATTAGCAATTAATTGTGTGTTTGCCGATTTTAATTCTTTAAACTGTTTTAAAGCCCATTCGAAATCGCCTTTGTAATAACTTGTTTTTGCTGCTTTTAAACTTGCTTCATGCGACATGACATCATTCTTTAAATCCAATTGAATCTGAGAATAGTAAATTAATGCCTGATTGAACTTTTCTTCTAAAAGCAAAATATCTCCCAGCTCCATCTTTGCATCAGCCTGTTGATAAGCGTTTAAATTTAACTCTAAAGCTCTTTTTACAACAGCTTTGGCTTCTTCTGTCTTTTTTAAATTAAAAGCCAGGAAATGTGCCTGAATTAATTGCAAAGATAAGGTAAAAGGATTTATTTCATAAGTTACCAGTAATTGCTGCAGTTCTGCTGTAATGGCCGGATAATCTTTTTCCTGTGCTTTATCAATTTTAATCTGCATTAAATTGGCATTGCTCTGAATCAGTAGATCTGTATCTTTTGTGTTTAGAAGAATAAAATTCAGAATTTCAGAAGCGGTGTCTGTGTCATCTTCATTTAAGGCAAACTGACTTAAGTTTACAATACTGATTAAAGATTCCGGTTCGCGTTTGTAAATGGCTTTTTCCTGAATAAAGGCTTTTCCAAATTCTTTTTGCTGTACATAAAACCAGCTTAAATAATGATTCCAGAAAACATCCTGATCTTTTTGCGTTCTTAAAATCAATGCTTTTCGCATAGCATCTTTAAAAGCCGTATTATCTGTTTCGCCGTTCATAAAACGGGATAACTGTGTTTGGATTAAATTAGCGTTTTGCTGGTTATTATAAGATTCTGTCAGTAAAAGATCTATCATTAAATCGGTTTTTCCTAACTGGCCGTACAACATTCCAATTTGAAAATTGAAATTATAATTCGGCTGAACCTGCATGGCGGTTTGATACGCTTTTAAGGCATATTCTAATAAAACCTTTTTCTCGAAAGCATTTCCAACTCCGTAAACATCATTGGGACTGGTTTTGATTTTATCGATTGCCTGTTCATAGTAATTTTTGGCTTTCGATTCGTTTTTCTGTAACTGGTAATTGTATCCCAATTCAACTAAAAAAACACCTTGTTTATAGGCATTGTAACGACTTAAAATTGTTTTTTCGGCAAGGTCAAACTGCTGCAATTGCTGATAACAATCTATCGTTCGTAAAAAGTATTGGGTATTTGATGGTGAACTTCTTAAAAGATCTTCGTAAATGATTTTTGCTTTTTCAAAATCACCTTTGTCGTAGTAATTGTTTGCTAACTGTTCGTTTTGCGAAAATGCAAAACCAGACCACAACAAAACGATATAGATAAAGATGTTTTTCATATTTCAGTTTTTTAATGTGGTATTTTTTAGTATTCAGTCACAGTTTACAGTCTCGGTAATCGGTTCAATTAAACTGAAAACTGAGACTGCGACTGTAAACTATATACTAAAGTTAGTCAATTATATCAAATCCGCAGTAAGGACGTAAAACTTCTGGAATTACAATTCCTTCCGGCGTTTGGTAATTTTCTAAAATTCCAGCCAAAACCCTAGGCAATGCTAATGAACTTCCGTTTAATGTATGTGCCAATTGGTTTTTCCCGTCTTTGTCTTTGAAACGTAATTTCAAGCGGTTTGCCTGAAAAGTTTCGAAGTTAGAAACTGAACTAATTTCTAACCAGCGATCCTGCGCCGTAGAAAATACTTCAAAATCGTAAGTCAAAGCCGATGTGAAACCCATATCGCCTCCGCAAAGACGTAAAACTCTATATGGCAATTTTAATTCTTTCAGAATATCTTTTACATGTTCCACCATTCCGTCAAGTGCTGCGTATGAATTATCCGGATGTTCGATACGTACGATTTCTACTTTATCAAATTGATGTAAACGGTTTAATCCGCGAACGTGCGCTCCGTAAGAACCTGCTTCACGACGGAAACATGGTGTATAAGCCGTATTTAAAACCGGCAATTCGCTTTCGTTTAAGATAACATCACGGAATAAATTCGTAACCGGAACCTCAGCCGTTGGAATCAAATATAAATCGTCAATTGTTGAATGGTACATCTGCCCTTCTTTATCTGGCAATTGTCCTGTTCCGTATCCTGAAGCTTCGTTAACCAAATGCGGAACCTGAACTTCGTTATATCCTGCTGCTGTGTTTTTATCTAAAAAATAGTTGATTAACGCACGCTGCAAACGAGCTCCTTTTCCTTTGTAAACAGGAAATCCTGCTCCGGTAATTTTTACACCCAATTCAAAATCAATGATATCGTATTTTTTCACCAATTCCCAGTGTGGCTGTGCGCCTTCGTGTAAAACAGGAATATCGCCTTCCTGAAAAACATTCAGGTTGTCATCTGGAGTTTTTCCTTCAGGAACAATATCTGCCGGAAGATTGGGCAATGTATATAATTTATTGGTTAACTCAACTGCTAAAGCTTCTGCTTTTTCGCCAAGTTCTTTGCTTTTTTCTTTTAATGAAACGGTTTTTTCTTTTAAGATGGCTGCTTTAGATTTCTCACCCGCTTTCATTAATTCGCCTATATCTTTGGACAATTTATTAGATTCAGCTAAAGTATTATCTAATTCCACCTGAGTTGCACGACGATTTTCGTCTAATTGCACCACCTCTTCAACAACGCTTTTAGCATCGATATTTCGTTTTGCTAAAGCCTTGATTACTTTTTCCTGATTTTCTCTAATAAATGCGATTTGTAACATAGCTTGATTTTTATAACTATTGTATTTTTTAATAACGGAAGCAAATTTAAGGAAATGTTTGCTAAGATTACGTACAAAGTTTAGTCTAAAGTTATTTCGGGGATTTCGCAGAGATACACGGAGTTGGCACAAAGATGCACAGAGTATTTTTGTTTTTAAATGAAGTTTTTAGAATAGATTTATTCTTTGATCAGCTTAAAAGTTTCTACAGCATCTCGTACTGTAGTTTTCAAAATATAAAATCCGGAATCAAGACTAATGATGTTTATAGTTCCGTCGCTGGTTTTTCCTTTTAAAACTGATTTTGATTCGAAATTAAAGAATTCAAAATCAAAGTTTTTAGCACCGAAGTTTTCTATGGAAATGGTTGTCTGCGCCGGATTTGGCGAAACAAAAGGTTTGTTTTTAACCAATTTTTCTAATGGCTGTTTATTACAGGCACTTTCTAAAAGCGAATCCAGGTCATTTTCATCATATACCAAAGCGTAATGAAGTTCTTTTGCTTTTTGAAATAATTGGCAGGCATCATCATATTTTTTCTTGTCGAGATAAATTATTCCAAGATTTTTCATTGCATACGAATTGTTTTTATCCATTTCTAATGCAGCTTCTAAATCAGCAATTCCTTTTTTAGATTCTCCCAGTTTGTGATAAAGTAGACCTCGGGTTGTTTTTAAATCTCTTCCACCCTTTATATTTCCTTTGTCATATTGAAAAGCTTTTTCGATATTTTCAAATGCTTTTTCATACTTGCCTTCATCACTCAATAACCTGGCAAGTGCCCAATATGCTTGGGCATGATCTGGTTTTTCTTTTATAATTTTCTCTAAATAATAGCGCGCTAAATCATACGACTTTCGTTTTTGCAACAATGTTGCAAAGTTGTATAAAATGCGATAATCAGTGGGCGCGTTCTTAATTGCTTTAAAATAATAATTATAGGCAAAACCTTCCATTTCGAGACTTGCATATACACTTCCCATTCGATCGTAAAGTTTACTTCGAAAGACTGCGGTTTTCTTTTGAGCAGAATCTGACTCTGTTACTTTTTTGTTTTTCGGATCTTTGTCGATGGCAAATTCAACCTTTTTTAAATCTTCAATTGCCAAAGTATTATTACCAAGACTCACTCCTAAAACACCTCGATTATACAAATCGTTAATACTCGTTGGATTAAAATTCGTTCTTGCATTAATATCCGTCAGCATTTTTAAGGCTTTTTTGACTGATTCTTCGCGGTCTTTATTAAACGGAAGTTTATGATCTGTTCTGCCCGTCATTTTTCCGTGTGCAAAATTCCAGGTTACAAGTTTTTCGCCTTGATAATTATACTGAAAACAATCACCGTCTTTTAATCCGTCTTTATCAAAATAGAAAACTTCGTTGATCTTTCCGCTTGGATAATAGGTTTTAGAACTGTCTTGCTTTTTATCTGCACCGAACCAAATTTCGACCGAAACTACTTTATCATCATAATAATAGCGCGTAACATTATCTGCGGCCTCTTTTTGTTTTTCCTGAGCCAGCAAGAAAAAAGGCCAAATGAGTACAACAAAAAAGATTTTTTTTGACATGTTTTGTTTCAATTGAATGCGAATTTACAAAAACCGATTTCGATCGTCTTTTTTAAACGAATAAGTTTTTCCGTCAAATTTCAGTTTTTGGAATTCTTTTTTGACTTTTAGGTCGCTTTTTTGCTGAATGTCGTTTTCTAAATCTTCTTCGGCCGCGTCTTCATAAGTATAGATTTTTGAAACTAATAAATCATAAAAACCGCTTGTTTGCGAGGCAGAAAGACTTATCCCGGTTTCTAAGGTTTCTATTTGATACGTTCCTCCTCCGTTTGAATCTCCGTTTGCGGAGCGAATTGGGTATTCGTATAAAACTTTCCTGATTCTGTTTCCATCAAAAGTGACAATAGTAAATTTTTCTTCAGAATACATTACAACTCTGCTGTTTGAATATACTTCTGTGCTAAAAGCTATGGCCGGAGTTTTGTCATTCAACTGTAATACATTATTCAAAATATATGTTTTTGCAACTCTTAAACCTTCATTTTCGTAATAACCGAGATTTTTATCGGTTTCTTCTGCCAGAATTTTTCCGTCTTCATTATTAACAAAAACGAATTTTCTTTCGTAGTAATTGCCTAAATCTTCTTCGCCCGACTTTGTTTTGTTTTTCTTAATAACACAAATCACAAAAAAGGTTGTTTCGTTGTTGTAGCGAATTGAACTTACATCTTCAATTTTAATATTGGAATATTTGATGTTTAGGTTTTCGGCGGTTTTTTTGAGCAGGCTCAAATTGAGTTCTTCGGAAGGAACAATGTCTTCACTTTTTCTAAAAAGAAGCTGTTCTGCTGGTTTTGGGTTTTCAGACTGAACGGCTAACGATGGGGCGTTTTCGTCAATGATCTGTTTTTCATTTTTTCCACAGGAATATAGAAATAGAAAAATGCCACTGAGAATTAAGTAGGTTTTAATTTTCATTGGTGTTGATTTTAAAATTAGGGGCTATCAAATATAAAATATTCTTAGTTAGCTTTTTAAATAAAATCAAAAATTTAATAAAATTGGTAAATTATTTATATTCTACTAACAATTCTCTTAATTCATTGCTTTTTAAAAACACAGCAAATCGTCCTGCCAAAAGCAGCATATCTCTTTCTTCTGGTCTGATTCGGAGTTTTGTTTCAATGTGTGAGGTGTATTCATACATTAACAGAGTTTCTCCGGCTGTAAATTCTGAAAATTTATCTTTTTGAAGTGTTGCAGCGATTATCTCACCGTCTTTGTTTTTTCTGAATGCGCTTTCACCGAATTTGTTTACAATATCTGTTTTAAATTCATTATATAATTTAAACCAGCCGGCAGCGTCGTCATTTGTGGTTTTTAATTCTGTTATCAGTTCTTCGTACTTTTCATCTTTTTGCATTTTTTGCAAATGATTTCGAATAGTAGTAAAACCTATAACCTGGTAGTTTTTTACCGGAATTTTATAGCGCTCAAAAGTGTTTTCTACGTCTCTGTCAAAAGTTATGTATCGGGTTTGAACAGTATAAAGTGAAGCAGTTTCAAAAAGGGAAAGCAGTCCAATTTTCGTATCGTTGATATATGGTGTTTTTTTACCTTGTCCGAGACAATCAATAAAAAGCGCTTTTTTGTTTTTATCATCAACAGTAGTATCGGCATGGAGCAACTCAACCAAAGTTTTATAACCTGTATTATCTGAAGCGCCTCCGTCAATAATACATAAAATTTTATCCTGATTTTTAATCCCGAATTTCACCTTTGGGAGAACGCCCGGAAAAGCAGAACTTGCCGTAATTCCGTAAGTTACCGGAAAATTGTAACCGTCGTTTATTTTGTTTTGATTCAAAACAAGATCAGCTTTATTGGGCGCAAGTGATTCATCTATAGCTAATCCTTTGATGATATGCGGCATAAACGGAATGCGTTCGCCGTTATTAAAAGCGGTTCCGTTGGCAACAAACATAGGCAGCGAAGGTTGTGATTTGCTTTCCTTTGGAACAAAAAAATCAGACAAAAGCATTTGAGTATCAAATTTATCTTTGTTGTAAGGATTCGTCACATCGTATTGCAAAATATCGGCATCAATGCGTTGTGACATCGATATTTTATCGCCTTTTTCATTTCGGCTGTTGTTTAAAAGCGATAAAATATTGGCCGATTTATCTACATAATCTTTGAAGGCATCGGCTTTTGAAAAGTAAAATTCGTTGAAGGAACAATTATCATGATGCAGTTTGTTTTTTAAAACGGTTAAATAATATCCCGCCGAAAAACAACCTCCAGAAACGGTTGAATAATAATCGATTTCATTTAAAAAATTGCGCTGGAGATAATTTTCGTCAATTTCTTCAAGTCCGAGAAGAACGCCCATACTAAAAAACTGTGCACGCGAGCCTCCGCCAGAAATCCCGATTCCGAGTGCAATATGCGGGTTTTGAAACTTTTGATCTCTTTCCTGAACCGATTTATAATCCGATAAAGAAACCGCAGGAATCGAACTGTAATTAATCTCTGAAAAAAGGTTGATTTTATTTTGGGAAAATCCTTTGTCTAAAAAAACAAGAAACAACATTACCAGCTGCAGTCTTTTAATTTTCATGCTAAATTCTTTTAATTAATATTGTTTATTCAACATTAAACAATCTGAGTATATACGAGAATTCGTAGAGAATATACGGAACTAAATTTAAACCAATTAATTCAGAAAGAAGTGTTTACGTGGAAAAAAGTTTATTCCACAAAGCTGCACGGAGATTTTTCGCAGAGATTCGCAAAGAATATTTAAAGTAGTGTGAATTAATCTCGCAAAGTCGCGAAGTCGCAGAGAAATAAAACTTTGCGACTTCGCGACTTTGCGAGATTAAAACATAAAACCTTAGCGAATCTCTGCGAATAAACTTTGTGAATCTTTGCGGCAGAAAAAACTACGCACGTTTAATCTCGTGCCCAACATATTCCTCCAGATCCGCAAACATTTCGTCTACAGAAAGGACTTCAAAATCGGGATGATTTTTTAAGAAATTGGCGTTTAGTTCGGCAAGGTTTTCTTCTAATTCAAAAAAAGTGTCATTGTTCAATGAATCACGAATTGGATTTACGCCTTCTAATTTCGCTTTCAGGAATTTTCCGAGCTTGATATTACTTATTAGTTTCACTTTTTTGCTTTGCTCCAGAAATAATTCTAAATGTTTTTCGGCACCAATTAGAGCCAGACCTTCTTCGATAAGTTCGTTTAATTCTTTGTTCCAGCCTGAATTGTAGACAAATTGCGAAAAATTCCCTTCTGTATATTGTGAATAGTAATAATCGAGATAATAACTCGTCAATGCATCTTCATGAATAAATTCGTCGTCTACACCTTCTTCTCGCATTAAATTGATTACCGAAATATTAGAGTGAATAACATCTTGCGGATTTTCACTTTTCATTGCTGTTTCAGAAACTATTATTCTACCGAATTCCTCCATTTGGGTTTTGTTTTGAGATTTGTTTTTGCTGAGATCAAGATCTTCGCCGTTCTTTTTTTCATTCATTTTAGCTGTTAAAGCCTTTAATCTTTTGGCCTGAGCTTCTTTTTCTTCTCGAAGCTTCGCCTTTTTTCTGTTCAGCAACTTAGTGTGCAAGGCCTTATTTTTGGTATTTTTTTCGGGTCCCTTTGCCATGATTTAGATTATTTAATTTTCAAAATAAAAAAAGCAGTAAATACAAATTTACTGCTTTTCTTAAAGACTATATTATTCTCTGGAATTTTTCAACACTAAAACTACTTTGATTTCGGGATAATGGCTGCATAGAATTCGATAAAATCAAATGGGAAAACCTTCGGCATGATAAATGTAATAATGTGATTTTTAACATTTAACCAAAAACCACCAAAACTATGAAAACCACTATTTGCAAAAGTTTACTTCTTTCTCTTTTAATTACCAATATCTGGTCAGTCGTTATGTTTTTTATTTATTATTTTGATAACCCCGTTCTTTTTAGTGGCTTTAAAACACTTTTTATCTACATATGGAGTTGCTGGATTAGCTCGGGATTGGGTCTATTGATTTTTTTACTTTCATTTTTAAGAATTTGGAAATCAAATCAATCAAAAGTTTTTCTGCTAATACTTATTGACTGGTTTAATATTTTCTTTTCAATATTGCTTGTCGTAACTGTTTGTTTCGAAATAATTAGACATGAAGCTATAACTGGGTTTTATCTTTTTACTAATTTTATTCTTTCAATTCTAATTTTCGCTCGTGCAAGAAGAATAATCAGAACAACTATATGAACTTCCCAAAAAACATAACTCTATTTTTCCTTTTAGGAATTCTCTCCATTTTAGCAGGAATAATTTATGCCATAATCCTGATAACAGGAAATTCGGCACAAGATGGTTTATTGGGAATTTATATTTTAATGGGTTTGATCCCTGTTTTTCTGGTTATATTGATTGATCGATTATTGGTTAGAAAGTTTGGAAATCAAAAAGTCAATAAAGCTCAATTCTCTTTTCTGTTATTTATTATACTTTTATGGATTGTTAGAGCTATTGCGAATTTGTTCGTTTAAATTATGAGGAAAACAGTTTTATTAATTACGATCGGGTGTCTTTTCTTCGGTTGCAAAAAAGAAGAAACAACAGAATTTCCATTTGACAGTTTGGTTTTATCTTCTTCAAATTTAGCTGAGATTAATTCAATAAAATTTACAAGGAGTGATACCGTGTATTTTCAAAGGACTTATCCTGATCCTCCACAAAATTTCTATGCAATAATTTCAAATGATAAAAAAATTGAACTAAACCAGTATCTTCAAAATCTAAACCTAAACAAATATAAGCCTCTATATTATGATGAAAATCTCGACGATGGTCAGGGTTATTTAATTCAGGTTAGAACTAAAGACACAAACAGATCGGTTTTTATATATGGTCAAGATGCTCCTAAAGAACTTTATAATTACATTGATTCGTTAATTGCTTTAAGAGAAGATTTGAATTTTATAACAACAAAACAAATTATTGACTTTGGTGATTTAAGTTCAATTCTTCCGATACCACCTCCACCTTTAAAAGAGAACTAACAAATATGACCCCAACCTTCTTCCCAACCCAGGAAAAATTTAGAGAATGGTTAGAAAAGCATTATCAAAAAGAAACCGAACTTATTGTTGGTTTCTATAGAGTGAGCTCCAAAAAACCATCTATGACCTGGTCAGAATCTGTAGATCAGGCACTTTGTTTTGGCTGGATTGACGGCATTCGAAGAGCTATTGACGAGGAAAGTTATACGATTAGATTTACGCCAAGAAAAAAGTCGAGTATTTGGAGTGTTATAAACATTAAAAAAGTCGAAGTGCTCACAAAAGCCGGATTGATGAAAGAAGCCGGAATAAAAGCTTTCGAACACAGATCTGAAGAAAGATCTAAAATTTACTCGCATGAAAATGAAGCGTATGTTCTCGACCCTGAGTTCGAAAAGCAATTTAAAGCTAATGAAACAGCTTGGGAATATTTCAACAATCAGGCGCCATCCTACAAAAAAGTAATAATTCACGTAATTATGAGCGCCAAACAAGAAAAAACCAAACTTGCAAGATTAGAAAAAGCAATAAAATTTAGCGCTGAAGGAAAGCGAATGTTGTAAAATAATGAAAGTCTATTTTACCAGCAGTTCAACCCGAAATTTTGAATCCTGAAGGTGAACTTCTTTTAATAAAACAACTATAAAAATGGGTATTTTTCCTGTAGGTTAATTACAATAATAAACCGTAATTTTATTGCCTCAAAAAAAATAAAAGAAATAAAGAATGGAAGGAAGAAAAGCATTAGAATATTACGTTTTAGATGTATTTTCAAACGAAAGTTACAAGGGGAATCCACTTTCTGTGGTTTTTACCGATGGTAATTTAAAATTAGAAACCTATAAGGATATTTCTAAAGAATTTGGCTATTCTGAAACCTCTTTCGTCTATTATTCTACAACCGAAAAAGCGCTGACTGTTCGTTCGTTTACTCCAACCGGAATTGAAATCGACGGCGCAGGACATAATTTATTAGGCGCTGTCTGCGGTGCTTTACTAAAAGGAATGCCCATTTTTGAAGAGCAAAACGAAAGTGAACCTTTTGTAATTATGAAACGTTCCCCAATTCCGTTAACGGTGAGTTTTGATCCTGTTACTTTTTATCCTGTTGTTCAAATGCATCAAAAATCGGCAGTTATCAAACAGGAAATTCCAACTTATAGAATTGCGGTAGCTCTCGGTTTAAAAATTGAAGACTTAGATGTGAATTCTTTTGTGCCAACAATAGTTAAAACAGAAGTTGCACACACAATGGTTCCCATAAAAAACAGTCGATTACTTAATAGCTGTGTTCCAGATAATCAACTCTTAATCGAAATCTCAAAAGAATATAATTTTGAAGGTTTTTATTGTTTCACCATTGCCGATGAAGGTCAGGAACATATAGTCGAAACGAGATTTTTTAACCCAATAATCGGGATATACGAAGATCCGGCAACGGGAACAGCTGCAGGCCCGTTAATTGGCTTTTTAACACAAAAGAAATTCACTAAATCTGAGAAAGAGTATAAAATTCTTCAAGGCGTAAAATTAAAACAAGCATCAATGATTGAAGTTATGAACCGTGAAGAAGATATTTTAGTAGGCGGTTCTTCGATTATTACGATGAAAGGGGAATTGTATATTTAAACTATCACATTTGATGGTATAGCTTCATATTATGGATAAGAAAAAACGAAAAGAACTATCAAAGCAACGTGAGAAAGAAGAACTAATCGAATTCAGACAAAGCCTTCCTATTAATGAAAATATATTCCCAAAGTTATTTGATTTTTTAGATGACGAATTAAAACATGGATGTGATCATAGTTCAGTGATTACAAAAACATTTTTACAAAAAACCGGAGTTTCAAATATAACTGAAGTCATTGAATGGTTATCCGAAAATGGTGGTTATTGCGATTGTGAAATTTTAGCAAATGTTGAAGATTCGTTTGATTATCTTAATCCGCCTAAAATTAATTCTATTGTTAAAAAAGATATTCAAAAACAAAAAATCAATAGTTTAAAAACTGATTTTGGTTTTTGTATCGAAAAAGTTCCTTCACCGTGGAATCTAATAGAAATAACCTCAACAAACAGCAAAGAATACCAATTTCAAATAGGAAAAAACAATAATTGCACAGTTAGTTTACAAACTCATTTCTCTTCTTTTCAATATGATAATGACGAACAGTGGATAAATCTCTGGATAAATGAAACTGAACTAAATTATAATCTTGAAGACTTAGCTATCGAACGTATTCAATTAGGTAATTATTCTGCAATTATTACAAAAAACAAAAATTGGACTCCAGTTAAAATTTGGTGCACAAACAGAGACAATCCACAATGGTTACTAAAAATGAATACTGAATTAAGCAGACATAAAGGTGACATTAAAGAATTAGAAAAACTATTGAATAACATTATATAAATAAAAAAAGCGACATTAAATGTCGCTTTTTTTATATCAATTCGATAATTCGAATTATTAGTTCGTTTTCATTGGCGGTAAATCAAACGCAACAGAATCATGTTCGAAATTGTTTCTGTGTCCTCCATCGCAAAATGGTTTGTTATTAGATAATCCGCAACGGCAAAGCCCAAGTGCAGATCTTCCTTGTAAACCGTAAAGTACTCCTTCTGGATCCATGATTTCAAAATCACCTTCTATTTTGATCGATCCGTTTTTATTGATGATTAATTTTGTCTTGCTCATAAACTTGTTTTTTTGTTTTTTTTCGGAAAGCAAAGATTGCGAAATAAATCTTGAAGATTTTACTGGTAATGCTAGTTTAAACTGGTTCTATTTTATTGAATTTTACCACAGAGAGTTTTCGCAGAGATTCGCGGAGTTTTTTATTTTTTGAATCTCGCAAAGTCGCAGAGACGCAAAGCTTTGTTTCACGAAGATTGCGCAGATTTAAGTAAAAATCATTTTAATCCTTTTAATCTGTGGCTAAAATTAAAAAACTTTGCGTCTCTGCGACTTTGCGAGATTATTTCGCCACAACAACAAAAATCTTTGCGAATCTCGGCGAAAACTCTCGGCGAATCTCGGCGTAATAACAAAATCTCAATTCTATTGCTTATTTTTGCACTCAATAAAATTGAGTTATGATACAAAATCCAAAGAGATATACTATTACTGCGGCATTGCCTTATACAAACGGACCAATCCATATTGGCCATTTGGCGGGGGTTTACGTGCCTGCAGATATATATTCGAGATATTTGCGTTTGCAAAATAAAGATGTTGCTTTTATCTGCGGAAGCGATGAACACGGTGTTGCAATTTCGATGAAAGCAAAAAAAGAAGGAATTACACCACAAGAAGTTATAGATAAATATGACGGAATTATTCGCAAATCATTTTCTGATTTCGGAATTTCATTTGATAATTATTCCAGAACTTCGGCAAAAGTCCATCATGATACAGCATCGGAATTCTTTAGGACTTTGTATGATAAAGGCGATTTTATTGAAGAAGTAACAGAACAATTGTACGATGCAAAAGCGAATCAGTTTTTAGCAGATCGTTTTGTGGTTGGAACTTGCCCAAGATGCGGTAATGATGGAGCTTATGGAGATCAATGTGAAAATTGCGGATCGACTTTGAATGCGACTGATTTAATTAATCCGAAATCGACAATTACCGGAGAAACTCCAATTTTAAAAGAAACAAAACACTGGTTTTTACCTTTAGACCGTTATTCTGATTTTTTAACAGAATGGATTTTAGTTGGACATAAAAACGACTGGAAACCGAACGTTTACGGACAAGTTAAATCATGGATCGACGGCGGACTTGAGCCTCGTGCCGTAACGCGTGACCTTGATTGGGGAATTGATGTTCCGGTTGAAGGTGCCGAAGGAAAAAAATTATATGTTTGGTTTGATGCGCCTATCGGATACATTTCGTCTACGAAAGAATGGGCGGCAGAAAAAGGAAAAGACTGGGAACCGTATTGGAAAGATAAAGACACGAAACTGGTTCACTTTATTGGGAAAGACAATATTGTTTTTCACTGTATCATTTTCCCTGCAATGCTTAAAGCCGAAGGAAGCTATATTTTACCAGATAACGTTCCGGCAAATGAGTTCCTGAATTTAGAAGGAAACAAACTTTCGACTTCTAAAAACTGGGCAGTTTGGCTGCACGAATATTTAGAAGATTTCCCAGAGAAACAAGATGTTTTGCGTTACGCATTAACATCAAACGCTCCCGAAACAAAAGATAACGATTTTACATGGAAAGATTTCCAAGCTAGAAATAACAATGAATTAGTTGCCATTTTTGGAAACTTCATTAATCGTGTTGTGGTTTTAACTAACAAATATTACGAAGGTGTTATTCCAACCCCAAATGAGTTTTCAGAAATTGACGAAGCAACTTTAGCAGAATTAAAAGCGTATCCGGCGGTTATTTCAAGTTCTGTTGAGCGTTACAGATTCCGTGAAGCTTTAGGTGAATTGATGAATGTTGCCCGTTTAGGAAACAAATATCTTGCTGATGAAGAGCCTTGGAAAGTAATGAAAGATGATCCGGAACGTGTAAAAACTCAAATGTATGTTGCACTTCAAATCGCTGCTGCATTAAGCGTTTTATCTGAACCTTTCTTGCCTTTTACAGCAAATAAACTTTCGAAAATTTTAAATATCAAAGATTTAAGTTGGAATTTGGAATTTGAAGATTGGAATTTATATCCTGAAGGACACAAAATTGGTGAAGCAGAATTGCTTTTCGCAAAAATAGAAGACGAAGAAATACAAAAACAAATAGATAAATTGGAAGCTACAAAAACCGCTAACCTTGCCGAAAACAAACAAGCTGAACCGCAAAAAGATTTAATTCAGTTTGATGATTTTGCCAAAATGGACATTCGTATCGGAACTATTCTGGAGGCCGAAAAAATGCCAAAAGCAAACAAACTTTTGGTTCTTAAAGTTGATACCGGAATTGACGTTCGTACAATTGTTTCGGGAATTGCTGAGAGTTTTTCTCCAGAAGAAATCATAGGAAAACGCGTTTCTGTTTTAGCTAATTTAGCACCAAGAGCTTTACGCGGAGTTGAAAGCCAAGGAATGATTTTGATGACAACAAATGCCGAAGGAAAATTGGTTTTTGTAAATCCTGATGCTGATGCGCCAAATGGAGCGACAGTAAATTAATTTAATTTATTTCAACAATAACTCAATGAAAGTTATCTACCTAAAATATGTGGCAGATAACTTTCTTTATTTAAATATCATTCAATAAATAATTATAATTTTGAGTACATCAAGTAATATTATGGATTTGAATTTTCTAAATACACCTCAAAATATCTCCGATTCATCCGAAAAAGAACTTTATAAAATTTCTAATGATCAAGAAATAGCAATTGAAAAGAGCCGAATAGAGATTGAAAATGGATGTTTTCATAAAAATGAAGATGTGATTTCTGAAATGCGAGAATGGTTAAAAAAGAAATAGTTTGGTCTTCTTTGCTGTGGTAAATTAAATTCTAAAATTATATATGAAAAAAACTATCCTTTTTATTTTATTTCTAACAATAACAAATTCACATGCACAGCAAAATATCTTTGGTGTTCCACAGAATTCAGCAACTACTCAAAGCAAAATGGATATTGCAAAAAAATATACAGATCAAGCTTACATTGCTTACGCAGATGGAAATATTGAAAAGTCAAAATATTTTATTGATCAATCTCAAAAAGATGGATTTAAAAGCGGTGATTTTTATTATTTACTTGGTGCATATATGTACAGAACAAATGAATTAAAAGCAGCAAAACGTTATTGGAATATTGCTTATAAAGAAGGCGGATGTTGGGAATGTAAGGAATATTTGGAAAAATTAAAAAACAAAGAACCTTTAGAAAATATACTATTAGCAAATGCAAAAAATTATGTCGAAAAATTAAATGCAAAAAATTAACAATACATAAGATATTATTTTTTGAAAGAAATAACTTTCTTTTTTGTTTGATTTTTTAAAACATTTTGTAAGTTTGTTCTGCAAAAAATACACTATAGGATTTATTTAGGAACTTTCTAATAAAAGTTAACATAAGCGAATCCCTCGTCATGATGTCCCTGAGGAAACAATGGGAAAACCTATCCCTATGGGGTATTTTTTGCACATCTAAAACGAGGGATTCGTGCGTTTAATATTTTCAGGTTTATGCAAAAAAGAGAAAATGAAAAAACAACAGAAACAGCTGTAATGACAGCAATGGCAAAATTCCTTTCAGACCTTTGGTCTGTAGATGATTTTAGAGATCAACACGAATGTTTGTCTGAAATTTTCGAGACAATTCTGTTAACTGAAATGGGCGATGATCAAGATCTGAGAATCAGAATGATAAACTCCATTCGAACCAGTAAAATGTTAGCAGAAACGCTCGGCTCTTTTTCTGATACGGAAATTAACAATGCCTGCAGGAAAATCATGAATGCATAATACCACACAAAAACAAATTTAATCCTCATTTTTAAGTTTAATAAAAATGTGTCGTTAGGCACAAAATATCGGTAGCCACTAATTTGAATATTTGTTGGCGTGCCGTAGGTACGCAATGGTTAATGTTGTTGCGTACCAACGGCACGCTGGATTTATTCCAATTTATTTTTTCTACCGATATTTTGTGCCTAACGGCACATTTTTCCTTGATTCGTTTTATTAAAAATGTGATCTTCGCCAAAAATAAATAATACTTATCCATGGTCAAAAAATTCCTATTTGTTTCTTTACTTTTAAATACTTTCATTTCCTTTTCACAAGATATTGTAAAAGAATTTGATTTTAAATTAGAAAAGAAGAGAGATTTTTTTCAGGTGGTTAACGAATCTGAAAAAGAAGTTATTCTGTTTTTAAATGATAAGGAAAAGGTTTCAGCAATTAGATTTGATAAAACTTTTTCGATCAAAGATTCATTGTCTGCGTCAAGACCGGAAAAAAAGTATGAAGAAATTATTGGATACACCCAAAATAAGGATAATTACTTTGTTTTTTGGGGATCTGAAGACAGAAAAGAAATTAACGCACAATCTTTTAATTTTACATCTAAAAAAACCGAAACAAAACCAATTCATTTAGAATTAAAAAAGGAAAAAATAGTTAAGGAACTTACGATTAACAATCGGTTTTACCTGATTACTATTGTAAAAAACACAGGTATTTTAAAATTTTATATCTCTGATAATAATGGAAATCTAAATGAAAAAACGCTAGACTTATCTCATTTAGAATTCAAAAACATATTTAATCATACTGAAAATTTATATACCGTTTTAACTGATGAATATTCAGAACCCAATTTTCAAACTATAGCCAATGACAGTCCGCCATCATTAGCACTGAGTTCTAAAAGATATAAAATTTACACCTATAATCCTGATGAAATTATTTTCACTATGGATAATAATACAAACGCAACACAGGTTTTAAGAATTAATATTCAGGATTTTACATCAAATCTAAAATCGATTGAACAGCAAAAAACAGCTAAGGGAGAATATGGTGCGATATCGTTTAGATCGAATTCTTTTTTAATTGACAATAAATCCTCCAGATAAAGACTAATTCGTACGTTTTGTTTTTTACGATTAGCGATCTAAATGGTAATAAGATTAATGAATATAAAGTTTTGCATGATGAGGAAATAGGATTTAAAAATTCTGATTTTTTTCAACAAAAGAATGGCTTATTGATACAAAACGATGGTTTTCTTATCAGCACAAAACCTATTAAAAATTCCGAACAGTTTCTTAGGAAAATTAATGACTCACCAAGCATATCATGTTATAATTTAAATGGTGTTTATTATACTATTATAGGAAGTTCTCAAGATATATCCCGCGGTGGCGGCGGAATGACGGGAATGGGAATGTCTACCGGAGGAATGGGCGCTGGAATGAGTTTTGTTCCATATCAAAGATGTTATACTGTAGAAAATCTAATTTCTTATAAAGATAAATTTGTGGTTTATACGAATTGCCTGTTCGATTCTAGTTTTAATCATCTCAATGGTGAAATGAGGGCTTCGGCTTTTGATAAGGCCAGAACTTTCGTAGAAGAGAACGAAGAAATCAAAGAAAGTGTTTCAATATTTACTACAAGTCTCTATAAAGATTTAATACTTTTTAAGTTGAATAGCACTTTGTACTTAGGAAATTACAGCAAGAAAAATAAAAAATATCAGATTTTTAGTTTCTCTGAATAATTAAATACGTATTCGGTTCAATTAAAATCTGAGCTTTCAAATCAACAATTTGAATAGCAAACCAAAATAATATGAAAATCACCAAACCACGATTGGCTTTAATCTGCGGAATACTTTGTATTTCTGTCTTTCCAATATTAATAAAACTAAAACTAGCGCCAGGATTAATTTCGGCTTTTTACCGAATGTTTTTTGCAGTTGTTTTGCTTTTGCCATATGTTGTTTTAAGTAAAAACTTTAAACTTCCAAGTTTGAAATTTGCACTTTTGGCGATGCTTTGCGGTGTTTTATTTTCTTCGGATGTTGCAGTTTGGAATATTGCTATTCAGGATTCGAGTGCAACTCAGGCTTCTTTGTTAACTAATTTATCTCCGGTTTGGGTTGGAATTGGTTCATTTTTGTTTCTGAAATCAAAACCAGCGACAAACTTTTGGATTGGAACAATTGTTTCTTTATTTGGAATGGTGACTTTAGTTGGATTTGAGTTTTTTATTGATCTCAATTTCAATCAGGCTTTTCTGTTTGCCGTTTTATCCGGAATCTTATATTCGATTTATCTTTTGGTGAGTAAAAATGTACTTTCTCAAGTAGATGTTTTATCGTTTATGACCATTAGCTTAACTGCATCAAGTATATATTTAGGAATTCTTTGTTATTCTTTAAACGAACCTTTTACAGGATTTTCAAATACAGGCTGGTTTGTCCTGATTCTTCAAGCCGTAATTTGTCAATTGTGCGCCTGGCTTTCTATTAGTTATGCAACGCAGCATATGCGCGCAACAAGAGTTTCATTAAGTTTATTGAGTCAGGCTGTAATTACCTCGATTTTGGCTTGGTTATTTTTAGAAGAAAAAATAACTTTACAAATGGTTTTCGGCGGAATCGTTTTACTTTTCGGAATCCGAATTACGTTTTATGATAAGACTATTTCTTTAAAGAGGCTGTTTTCTAAATAATTTGGCCCGCTGATTTTACGGATGAAACCGGTTTACGCAGATTGATTTTTAAATTTGTTGCTGAAAAGCTCTCCCGCAGATTGAGCAGATTGAGCAGATTTATTTTTTAAAAAATCTTTAAAATCATTTTAATCTGTGGCAAAAAAATTAGTGAAAATTAGTGCAATTCGTGGCAAAAGCTTTTCACGCAGATTTAGAAGATCAAAAGGATAAAAATCATTTTAATCTTTTTAATCTGTGGCAAAAAAATTCGTTGTAATTTGTGTAATTCGTGGCAAAAAAACCTGAAACAAAGAAAACCTGAAACTTGAAACAACAAAAAACCTGAAACAAAAACACCATGTTACATAAAAGCAAAATACCAAACTTAAAAGTAATCGCATTTGATGCCGATGATACTTTATTTGTAAACGAACCTTATTTTCAGGAAACAGAACACAAGTTTTGCGCTTTGATGGAAGATTATCTTTCACATCAGGGCATTTCGCAAGAATTATTTAAAATCGAAATTGCAAATTTACCTTTATACGGTTACGGAATTAAAGGTTATATTCTTTCAATGATTGAAGCGGCAATGAACATTTCAAACAATACAATTCCGGTTGAAGTGATCGAAAAGATAATTCAATACGGAAAAGAACTGCTTGAAAAACCAATTGAGCTTCTTGATGGAATCGAAGAAACACTGCAGGCTTTACACGGAAAATATAAGTTGGTAGTTGCGACAAAAGGCGATTTAAAAGATCAGCACAGCAAATTGCATCGTTCTGGTTTGGGTCATTATTTTCACCATATCGAAGTAATGTCAGACAAACAGGAAATCGATTACGAGAAACTACTTGGTCGTTTAGATATTCAGGCACATGAATTTTTGATGATCGGAAATTCATTAAAATCAGATATTCTGCCAGTTTTAGAAATTGGCGGTTATGCCGTTCATATTCCGTTTCACACCACTTGGGAACACGAAAAAATAAACCATAAAGTTGAACACGAACATTTTAGTTCATTCGAAAAGATTACAGAAGTAGTCCATAATTTAATAAAATGAAAACACTTTTAGACTTAGAAAACTGGAACAGAAAAGAGCATTTTGCACATTTTAAACAAATGGAAGAGCCGTTTTTTGGTGCAACTGTCGAAATTGACTGCACCAAAGCATATCAAACTGCCAAAGAACTTAAGGTTTCCTTTTTCATTTTCTACTTACATAAAACGTTGGTTGCAGTAAACACAATCGAAAATTTCAGGTACAGAATTGCTGATGGCAAAATATACATTAATGACCGCATCGATGTTTCGGCAACAATTGGCCGAGAAGACGGCACTTTCGGATTTTCATTAATTGAATACAATCCTGATTTTAAAATCTTCGAGAAAAATGCCCTTGAAGAAATCGAACGCATTCAAAACACAACCGGACTTTTCACAAGATCTTTTGATGATGATAATGTGATTCATTTTTCGGCAATACCGTGGTTGAATTTTACCTCACTTTCGCACGCCAGGAGTTATACATTTCCAGACAGCTGCCCTAAAGTTTCCTTTGGTAAAGTGATAACATCTGAGACCGGAAAACGCACCATTGCAATGTCTGTTCATGTACATCATGGCTTAATGGACGGCTTACACGTAGGTCAATTTGTAGATTTGCTTCAGGATCAGATGAATAAAAAATAATCCTTATCTTACTTTTTGTCTTATTTTAATACTTTAAAACCTTTTATTGGAATAGCTAAGCAGTATTAAATTCGTTGGTTTGGGGAAAATTTTAAAACTCAAATTACAATGAAAAAATCTGTAATTATTCTCGCATTTGCTTTAGGCTTAACAGGCGTAAATGCACAAACAGAAACAAATTCTTCGAACAATTACAATAAGTGGTCTATAGAATTTGCTGGTGGTGTAAACAAGCCTCAAAAACCATTTTCTGACGGTTACTTTACAAGTACCCCAAGTCCATGGGTTGGTGATTTAGGAGTACGTTACATGTTCAATAACAAATTTGGTTTGAAAGCTGATTTTGGTTATAACAGCTTCAAAGGTAAAAGCAACTCTTTAGATTTTGATTCAAAATACTACAGAGTAGATTTACAAGCTGTTGCGAACTTAGGGCGTATCATGAATTTTGAAACATGGACTAACACTATTGGTTTATTAGGACATGCTGGTTTTGGTTATTCTCAATTGAGAAATGACAATTTTAGAGGAGCAGACGAAATGGGTAACTTTATTGCTGGTGTAACTGGTCAAATAAAATTATCAAACAGACTTGCTTTAACCGGAGATTTCTCTACAATCTTTAACGCATCTCAGGATCGTTCTTTTGACGGAGCTTATCTTCCTGAAAACAGAGGTTACTCTGGATTAATTTTCAACGGTACAGTTGGATTAACTGTTTATTTAGGTAAAAACACTAAACATGCTGACTGGACTGTAGTTTCTGAAAATGTTGATCTTTCTGCGTATGACAACAAAATCGCTGATCTTGAAAACAGAATCAAAAACATGCCGGAAAAACCGGTTATCGTAGAAAAACCGGTTACAAACAATGTTGTTAATGACAGAGATGTTGTTAAAGATTTGATTAATGACAAGTATTACAGTGTATACTTTGATTTCAACAAAGCAACTCCTATTGAAAATTCAACTGCTGCAATTGATGTTGTTTTATCTTATTTAAGAAAAAACCCTTCAGCATCTCTTGATATTATTGGATATGCTGACCAAGTTGGAAAAGCAGACTACAATGAGAAATTATCAAATGCAAGAGCAGAAAACGTGAAAAAGATTCTAACTCAAGCTGGAATTGCTTCTTCAAGATTAAATGTTGTTGCTGCAGGATCTGATACTTCAATCCAAAAAGATTCAGACGAAGCTAGAAGATTAGCTAGAAGAGTTACTTTTAAAGTAAAATAATTCCTTTAAAAAGTAATAAATTCAAAAGCCCGAAAGTTAATTCTTTCGGGCTTTTTTGTTTTTTATTGTGTCAAAATATCTATTCCGCTTTCTATTCATAAATTATAATCACAATTATTTGATTAAATTTGGAATAATATTTGCCCGTAAAAACTCATGAAAAAACTTGTACTTTTTTTGCTTTTACTTTCTAAATCAGTATTGTTAAGTCAGACAGTATTGAATTCATTTCCGTTAAACTTAAACAATCCTCTGGAAGATGGTCAAATTTTAAATGTTGAAGATGTAAAAACGCACAATATTTATGTTTTTGCCGCCGATGATAAAAAGGTCAACATTTTAAAATATAACAAATCACTATTTCTCACCAATCAATTTACAGATTCTATAAAAAGTGTAGAAAAGAGATCACTAATTGGTTGCAGCATTAATGAAGATGGTAATCCCCTGCTTTATTGGAGTTCTCAGAATTTAAGAAATATCAGAATCGTTAAATATTTTTTGGAAACAAAAACTTCTCGATCTTTAAATTTCGATTTCCCGGAAGGCAATGAATATATTATAACGAGTTTTCAAAAAAACAATAATTTTTATGTTCTGGCTAAAGAAAAAAGCCAGCAGCATCTTCTGCTCTATGAATTTAAAAACGGAAACTGTGAAATAAAAATGTTTGACTTTTCAGGTTTTAAATTTCAAACCGAAAAAGGACAAAACTTAACTTTTAACTCTCTTATTCGATATTATCCCATTCAAAAAATGGAGTTAAATGATTTTAATCCTCTTGATAAGGCTTCAAACATAAACAAAATGTATGTTCTCGACGATCATATCATTTTGACATTTGACTATAGTTTTCAAAAAACACAGGTTTTCGATCTTAACATAAAAACACTTGAAATTACAGAGAAAAATTTTAATCAGCCTGCTTCTCTTAAAACATCTAAAACTTCCAATTCATTTTATAATCAAAATAAACTCTACCAAATTAAGGCCAACAGCGACGAGTTTTTATTTGATATAAAAGATTTCGAGTCAGGAAAAGTGATTAAAAACATTTCGGTTTCAAAAAATGATACTATCCGTTTTAAAAACTCGCCTTTGTTTCTTCAAACAAATAGTAATAAACCTCAGGAATTAAAAACTACGGCTAAATTCCTGAAACAATTAGCAGACTTAAGCGTTGGAGTTTCTGTTTTAGAAAACAGAAAAAACAGTTATTTGACATTTGGAGGTTATGTAGAATATATTGTTTCAAATTTTGAATACGGGCAAAATGATTTTTATGATGCCGGAAACTCCTATTATTCACAAAACAAAATGGTTTTCTTTGATTCTGTACTGAACGAAAACAATGATTTTTTGACTGCAGTAAAATCAGAACCTCTGGCAATTGATAATATTTTCTATTATTTAAGCACAAATAAAAATGTATTGCTTCAAAATATTATAAAATTAAAAGACTACTCCATTTTGAGCTATTACGATGATACTCAAAAGCAATTTATAATTCGTAAATTCACAGATGGTTTTATAAGAGAAGACAACGGAAACCCAATTATGAATAAGTCTATATTCTCGAAACCGGCATCTTTTGGGCAAATCAAAACCCATTAAATTTATAGATAATTAACCCAAATGTCTCAATGTTTTAGAGGTTTGAAAAAATGGTTTGGAATATTTTAGTTAATTTTACAAAAAAGACATCATTATGCTATCAAAAAATATTGAAACAGCTTTAAATAAGCAGATCCGCATAGAAGCAGAATCTTCGCAAACTTATCTTTCTATGGCTTGTTGGGCTGAAGTACACGGATTAGAAGGAATCTCTCAATTTATGTACACACAATCAGATGAAGAGCGTGCACATATGCTTAAATTAGTAAAATATGTGAACGAACGCGGAGGACATGCTCTCATCACAGATCTAAAAGCACCTAAAATAACCTATTCTACTTTTAAAGAAATGTTTGAGGAGCTTTATAATCATGAAATTTTTGTTTCGCAATCTATCAACGAATTAGTACACATAACTTTTGAAGAAAAAGATTATGCAACACATAATTTCTTACAATGGTATGTTTCTGAACAAATCGAAGAAGAAGCTACAGCTAAATCTATTTTAGATAAAATCAATTTGATTGGTGAAGATAAAGGCGGACTTTATTTGTTTGACCGTGATATTCAGCAATTAACAGTTACAAGTTCGATTGCCATCAACCCAAAATAAAAAAGTTAAAGTTTATTTAGAACATTTAAAAATAACTTTTTTCTTTTATATTTGTCTCTGTTTTTAATAATACAGAGGAAAATTGGGCAAGAAAGAGAAAGATAAGGACAAGAAAAAGGATAAAAAGAAAAAAAAGAACGCTGTTATCCTTGACAAGATCAAGAAGATTGAAAACTGTAAATCTTCTTGTTGTGAGAAATATAAAAAGAGTGAAAAGAAACGCTGCTCACGCTGTCCTATGTTTGATTTATTCAAAAAAACTGCTTAACGAAATATAGAAAACCCACCAGGAAATCTGGTGGGTTTTTAATTTTAATTATATTCGTCTTCTGATTTTAAAAAAGTCGCTATTGCATTATGAAAAACCAAATCATTATACCAAAATCAAGTCTTGATTTTTTATATCAACTGAAACAAAACAATAACAAACCCTGGTTTGAAGAGAATAAACCAAAGTATTTAATCGAATTAAATCACATTGAAACTTTTGCAGAAGCACTTCTACAAGAACTTTCAAAAACAGATGTTTTAGAAACTCAATCTGGAAAAAGAAGCGTTTATAGAATTTATCGCGACATTCGTTTCTCTAAAGATAAAACGCCTTTTAAAGCTTATTGGGGTGGAAGTTATAAACGAGCCACAAGCGCACGCCGAGGCGGATATTATTTTCATATCGAAAAAGGAAACACTTCATTAATCGGTGGTTTTTGGGGACCAAATGCTGCTGATCTAAAACGTATAAGAAGTGAGTTTGCTCACGATCCTGAAACATTCAAAAAAATATTAAACTCAAAATCTTTTAAAAGCACTTTTGGAGTTCTGCAAGGCGAACAGCTTAAAACAGCACCAAAAGGTTTTGACAAAGATCACGAAGCCATAGATTTACTTCGTTTCAAACAATATTTGATCATCAAACGATTTACAGATGAGGAAGTTTTGAGTCCGCAGTTTTTAGAACATGCTTTAGAAACTTTCAAAAACATGAGACCCTTTTTCGATTATATGAGTGAAGTCCTTTCGACAGATATAAATGGAGCTTCGGTTTTATAAATTTCAACACAAAAGTTAAACCCGACAGGTTTTTAAAACCTGTCGGGTTTGTTGTAAAGACAAGTTAGGAATAAACCTGTCGGGTTTCGCGGCGTTTAGGCAAGATTATCTATTTAAGCAGTAAAATCTCGTTTACAACAACTTCGGTAACATATCTTTTTTCTCCATTTTTGTCATCGTAACTTCTGTGCGTTAACTTTCCGTCAACTGCGACTTCTTTTCCCTTCACTACAAATTTCTCAATGATTTCGGCAGTTTTCCCCCAAGCTGTAACTCGGTGCCATTCGGTTTGTTCTACTTTTTCGCCTTTATCATTTTTGTAAATCTCGTTTGTTGCGATACTCAAATGAGCCAGTTTTCTTCCGTTTTCTAATGTTCTAATTTCAGGATCTTGTCCTACGTTACCAATAAGTTGTACTCTGTTTTTCATTGCATTCATGGCGTATACTATTTAAATGTTCATATAAAATTCGCTGATTAATTTCAACGAGGCAAAGGTGCGGTCGTTGTCCTGAAATATTCGGTTGCAAACTATTTACTTTCGGTTGTAAATATTTGTAAGCGTTTGTAAATGGAAGTTATTTTTGCTATATTTGAGAGAAATCGTACATATATGCAGAAAGAAATTAAAAAAGTTGAGTTACGAAACCTTGCGTTTGAAGATTACAAACAATTGAAAAATTCAATGGTTGAATCGTATCCAGAAATGGCGAACTCCTACTGGAGATCAAATGATATAAAAAAACTACTCTCAATATTTCCCGAAGGACAATTGGTAATCTTAGTCGACGGCGTTGTTGTAGGCTCGGCATTATCGTTAATTGTCGATGAAAAATTAGTCGATAAACGACACAATTACAGACAAATTGTTGGTGATTATACTTTCTCTACTCATAATCCTGACGGCGAAATTTTATACGGAATTGATGTTTTTATTCATCCCAACTATCGCGGACTACGTTTGGGCCGACGTCTTTATGATGCCAGAAAAGAACTTTGCGAACAATTAAACTTAAAAGCTATTGTTTTTGCAGGCAGAATCCCGAACTACAATCAATATTCTAAAAAATTTTCTCCTAGAACTTATATTGAAAAAGTAAAAGACAAAGAACTTCATGATCCTGTTCTATCTTTTCAGTTAAGTAATGATTTTCATGTTCTCCGCATCATCAAAAATTATTTGGAAGGAGACGAAGAATCAAAAGAGTTTGCAGTTCTTCTGGAATGGAACAACGTTTATTATGATGAAAGTCCGAAATTGATTAATTCTGAAAAAAGTATTATTCGATTGGGACTAATTCAATGGCAGATGCGTCAGCTTAATAATGTTGAAGCTCTTTTTGAACAGGCCGAATTTTTCATTGATGTCGTTTCCGGCTATGGAAGCGATTTTGCATTATTCCCGGAACTTTTTATCGCTCCTTTAATGGCCGATTACAATCATTTATCTGAAGCCGAGGCGATTCGGGAATTGGCAAGACATTCAGATCCTATTCGAAAACGTTTCCAGGAATTTGCTATTTCATACAACATTAACATTATCACAGGAAGTATGCCGCATCTCGAAAACGGTATTTTATACAATGTTGGCTTTTTATGTAAAAGAGACGGAACTTCTGAAATGTATTCTAAAATACATATAACGCCAAATGAAGTGCATCATTGGGGAATGAAAGGCGGATCTGAGTTTAAAACCTATGACACAGATTGCGGTAAAATTGGAATTTTAATTTGCTACGATGTCGAATTCCCTGAACTTTCAAGATTACTGGCCGATGAAGGAATGAATATTCTTTTTGTTCCATTTTTAACCGATACCCAAAATGCTTATACCCGAGTTAAGCATTGTTCACAGGCACGCGCAATTGAAAATGAATGTTACGTTGCCATTGCCGGCTGCGTTGGAAATCTTCCGAAGGTAAATAATATGGACATTCAATATGCACAGGCTTCGGTTTTTACACCTTCTGATTTTGCTTTTCCAAGTAACGGAATCAAAGCAGAAGCAACCCCAAATACTGAAATGACACTTATCGTTGACGTCGATTTAAATTTATTAAAACATCTTCATGAACATGGAAGTGTGCGAATTTTAAAAGACAGACGAACAGATTTATATCAAATTAATAAATTGTAATCGATGAGAACATGTCTTGAATGCTCGGAAAAACTTGTAGGCCGGGAAGATAAAAAGTTTTGTTCAGACAACTGTCGAAATGCCTACAACAATAAAATAAATAAAGACAGCAACAATTTCATGCGAAATGTAAACAACAAATTACGAAAAAATTACCGTATTTTGTCAGAGCTGAATGTTGACGGAAAATCAAAAGCAACTAGGGAGAAAATGATTAATAAAGGTTTTGATTTTGATTTCTTTACTAATATCTTGCAAACCAAAACAGGAAATACCTACTATTTCTTGTATGACCAAGGATATAGGTCTTTGGACAATGATTATTATATGCTTGTTAAAAAAGAAATTTAGTTATTCATCATGAGAAAAAACCCCACCTCGATTCTGGCAGTTGTCTTAATTCTAGCCATTTTAGGTATCATTTATGCCACAATGATGCCGCAATACATTTCAAAAAATGATGAAGCTCTGGCTGATTTTTCGACGGAACGAGCTTTGAATCAGGTTGAAATTATTGCGCAAAAACCGCATTATGTGGGTTCAACTAATCATGAATTGGTAGCCAATTATCTTAAACTGGAGCTAAACAGAATTGGATTAGAAACAAGCGTTCAGGAAGGTTTTACTCTTAACGATAAAGGGCTTTTAGTCAAATCTAAAAATATTCTTGCAAGAATTAAAGGAACAAATAGTTCAAAAGCACTTTTATTACTTTCTCATTATGACAGCGCGCCACATTCTTTTTCAAAAGGAGCAAGCGACGATGCATCTGGAGTTGCCACAATTCTGGAAGGAATCAGAGCTTTTTTATATGCTAAAGAACCTCAAAAAAATGATATCATTATTCTCTTTTCAGATGCTGAAGAATTAGGTTTAAACGGAGCTGCCCTTTTTGTAAACAAACATCCATGGGCAAAAGATGTAGGTCTGGTTTTAAACTTCGAAGCAAGAGGAACTTCCGGACCAAGTTATATGCTGATGGAAACCAACAAAGGAAACCAAGCACTTGTACAGGAATTTACAAAAGCAAAAGCATCTTATCCGGTATCAAACTCATTGATGTACAGCATTTATAAAATGCTTCCAAATGATACTGACTTAACCGTTTTTAGAGAACAGGGAAATATTCAGGGATTTAATTTCGCTTTTATCGACGGACATTACAATTATCACACACAGCAGGACGATGTTCAGCATTTAAATAAAATGACTCTTGCGCATCAAGGTTCTTATTTGATGCCATTATTACGATACTTCGCAAATGCTGATTTAAACCAAACGGCTTCAACAGAAGATTATGTTTATTTCAGCGCTCCTTTTTCTTTCATCAGTTATCCGTTTTCTTGGGTAATGCCAATGACTTTAATCGCTTTTGGTCTATTAGTACTTTTCATGTTTATCGGAAAAGCCAAAAGAATGATTACTTTAAGAGAAATATTCAAAGGTTTTGTTCCGCTTTTAGGATCTTTAATCATAGCTGGTTTAGTTACCTTTTTAGGATGGAAAATTATTTTAGAAATCTATCCGCAGTATTCTGATCTCTTAAACGGATTTACATATAACGGCCACGCTTATATTGGCGCATTTGTAACCTTAAGCATTGCCATTTGTTTCGCTTTTTACCATCATTTTTCTGATGCAAAAATTACGATGAACCACTTTGTAGCGCCTTTGTTACTTTGGATTATAATAAATGGATTTTTGGCGAATAGTTTAACCGGAGCCGGATTCTTAATTATTCCGGTTTATTTCGGAATTCTTTTATTCGGAATTTTTGTTTTTACACAGCATTACAGTTTAGGTGTAAATTTAATTTTCAGTATTCCGGCTTTAGCCATTATTGCACCGTTTATTGTAATGTTCCCAATTGGTTTAGGATTAAAAATACTTTTTGGAAGTGCTGTTTTAACCGTTCTTCTCTTCGGATTATTACTGCCAATATTCAATACTTTTGCTAAAAAAGGCGCATGGATTATGGTTTTCTTTGCAGCATCGATTGGATTTTTTATCTACGCAGGATATCATTCTGGATACGAACACGGAAAAGCAAAATCAAACAGCTTACTTTACGTTTATAATGCTAATACAAACTCAGCGCTTTGGGCAACTTATGATGTAAATCTGGACGACTGGACGAAATCCTATTTAGGTCAGAAAAACCAAAAAGCGGTAGGCTTAAACAGTCTTCCTATTGCAAGTAAATACAATTCTGCTTTTACATACAGTGCCATTGCTCCTGTTGTTGATATTCCAAAACCTACTATTTCTTTCTTAAAAGATAGTGTCATCGGTAATAACAGATACATCAAAATCCAGATAACGCCAAATAGAAAAGTAAACCGTTACGATATCTACGCCAACCCAAAAATGACGTTTTACAACTTTAAAGCAAACGGCGTTTCAACTTCTGGCGCAAAAACAAATCGTTTAGAGCGCGACGGAATGCGTGTTATCTGTTATTATGTTGTAGGCAACGAACCGCTGGTTATGGATTTCTACATCAATAAATCATCTATTTTTGATATGGATTTAATTGAAAGTTCATTCGACTTAATGACAAATCCTCTATTGAAAGTGAAGCCAAGAAGCGACTGGATGATGCCAACACCATTTGTTTTAAATGATGCTATTATGGTTCAGCAGAAAATCAAGAGATATACCGCTCCCGTAGCCCCGCCGGTACAGCCAGCGCCAGTTCAGGATAGTGCCGTAATCGCAAAAGACAGTTTAATAAAACCGGTTATAAAGCCTGAATAAACCATAAAAACCATTTACTATGGCAACAAATGTTTCTACAATATTTTTAAGTGCGCCAATAGAAAAAGTCTGGGATGCATTGACAAAACCAGAATTAGTTAAACAATGGCAATACGGAAGTGATTTAATTACGGATTGGATAATCGGAAATGAAATAAGGTTCAGGAATGAATGGGAAGGTCAGGTTTTTGAACAATGGGGAACGGTTTTAGAAGTTTCTCCAAATCAAAAAATAAAATATTCATTGTTTTTTCCAAGACCGGAATTAGAAGACAAACCGGAAAATTATTTCATAATGAGTTATGTTTTATCTGAAGAAAATCAAAAAGTAAAACTCGAAATAATTCAGGAAGACAATCGTCCGGGAGCAGTTCAGGAAGAACCTCAAGGTGAAGAAAATCCAATTCTACAGGCTCTTAAAACTGTTGTTGAAGCTTAAAATTAGGTTCAAAGAGACAGAGTAACAAAGGCGCAAAGGTTTCTCAACATATCTATAAAAAACAAAAAGCACTATTTTCATAGTGCTTTTTTAGGCATGTTGAGAAACCTTTGCGCCTTTGTACCTTTGCACCTTTGTCACTTTTAACACGCACATTCAATTTTCAAACCTGTTTTAATTCCTTTTGCACCTTCTGTTGCATAACCGTCAAACTTCCACCACTCGATTCCGCCAATTAGTTCTTTTACTTTAAATCCTAATTTTGTCATATTCAAAGCGCCTTTAGTCGAAGCGTTGCAGCCAATTCCGTCGCAATACGTAACATACAAAATATCTTTATCTAAATGTTTTGTTGTTTCTGCCGACATTTCGCGATGCGGAATATTAATCGCACCCGGAATATGTTCTGCTTCAAACCCAAAAGCTTTTCTGGCATCCAACACTATTACTTTTTCACCATTATTCAAAGCATCAAATAAATCAGACGGATCCATTTCAAATGCTAGTTTATGCTCATAAAATTTAATTTGCTCTTCCATGACAATGTAGTTTTAATGATTTTGTTTTTTCAAAAGTAGCAACTCATATAGTGCCATAAAAACGAAAAGAATTCATGAACCGCATTAGTTTTTTTCATGCAAAAGCCAGTCTAAAATTTTGTTCCTTTGTATATAAATCTCAAAAAATGGAAATACGCCACCTAAAATTGATAAAAGCAATTGTTGAAGAAGGAAGCATTACAAAAGCAATTGACAAACTTCATTTGACACAATCGGCTTTGAGTCATCAGCTCAAAGAAGCAGAATATCAATTGGGTACAGCCATTTTTTTAAGAACAAACAAAAAACTGGTTCTCACAAAAGCAGGCGAAAAAATCTATGATTTGGCTAATGAAATTCTGGATAAACTTTCGCAGGCGCAAACACAGATAAAACAAATGGTTTATGGCGAATATGGCGAAATCAGAATCAGCACCGAATGTTTTTCAAGTTACCATTGGTTGCCGCCGGTTTTAAAACAGTTTCATCTTTTATATCCCAATGTTGAACTTAAAATTGTAACCGAAGCAACTCATATTCCGTTGCAAAAACTTTTAGAAAACACGATTGACATTGCCATTGTAAGCGATACAATAAAAGACAATCATATAAAATATACTGAGCTTTTTCAGGACGAAGTTGTAATGGCCGTTTCAGAAAATCATCCGTGGGCAGATAAAAAATACGTCGTTGCCGAGGATTTTATCAACGAACACTTAATTATTCATTCCCTACCGATGGAAACGGTTACCATTCATCAGTTTGTTTTGGCTCCAGCCAAAATAACGCCGAAAAAGGTAACCCCGCTTCCGTTAACAGAAGCATCTCTTGAAATGGTAAAAGCCGATATGGGCGTTATGTCGATGGCAAAATGGGCATTACAGCCACATTTAAAGAATAATCCAATTAAAGCGGTAAAAGTGGGCAAAAACGGCTTAAAACGAAAACATTTCATCGCGACGAGAGCAAACGAAACGTATCCGGATTATTTTCAGCACTTTATTAATTTTCTACAAAACGAAATCAACCTGCAATGGAATATTCAATAAGAAATTGCGAAATAACCGATTTGCCTAAATTGGTCATTTTATGCCAAAAACATGCAGAATTTGAGAAAGCTGATTTTTCTCCGGAAGGAAAAGAAGAAAAATTAAAAGAAGCTATTTTCAGTAAAAAACCAAAACTGTTCTGTTTGGTTGTTGCGGTAAAAGAAACAATTGTGGGTTATGTTTCCTATACTTTTGGTTATTCAACCTGGGACGCCGCCACTTTTATGTACATGGATTGTTTGTTTCTGGAAGAAGAAGCCCGCAGTTTCGGAATTGGTGAAGTTTTAATTGAAAAGTTAAAAGAAATTGGAATCAAAAATAACTGCATAAACATTCAATGGCAAACTCCTGAATTTAATACTAGAGCTATTAAATTTTACAACAGAATTGGCGCAAAAGGAAAAGACAAAGTTAGATTTACGCTAAATTTGATTTAATCTCGCAAAGTCGCAAAGACCCAAAGTTTTTTATTTATCGCCACAGATTAAAAGGATTAAAATGATTTTAAAATCTGCTCAAATCTGCAGAATCTGCGTGAAACAAAAAACCTTTGAACCTTTGAACCTTTGTATCTTTGCCCCTTTGAACCTCAAAAAAGAAATGAAACAAATAAGTATATTAGGCTGCGGCTGGTTAGGACTGCCTTTAGCAAAAAGGCTAATCGAAAAAAGAAATTCGGTAAAAGGATCTACAACTTCTGAAAATAAACTTTCTATTTTAGAAAATGCTGGAATAAATCCGTTTTTGGTTATTGTTGAAAGCGAAAATGTATCTAAAAACATTACTGATTTTTTAGCCGAAAGCGAAATCCTGATTATTGACATTCCGCCAAAATTGCGAGCGGTTTCATCAGAGTCTAAGAAGGTTTTTGTTCAGAAAATCGAAAACCTAATTCCGTTTATAGAGAAATCAAGTATTTCAAAAGTCCTTTTTGTGAGTTCAACTTCGGTTTATGGAGATGAAAATGAATTGATAACGGAAGAAACAAGACCAAATCCCGATACCGAAAGCGGAAAACAATTGGTTTTAGCCGAAGCAATTCTTCAAAAAAATCAAAACTTCAAAACCACAATACTACGTTTCGGCGGATTAATTGGCGAAGACCGACATCCCGTTAAATTTTTAGCAGGAAAAGAAAACCTCGAAAATCCCGATGCTCCAATAAATTTAATTAATCAAAAAGACTGTATCGCAATTATTGAAGAAATCATAAACCAATCAAAATGGAATGAAGTTTTCAACGCCGCTGCGCCTTTTCATCCAAGTAGAGAGAAATATTACACTCAAAAAGCAAAAGAACAAAACTTAGTTTTACCAAAATTCAGTTCTGAAAAGTCAAATATCAAAAAGATTATTTCAAGCGAGAAAATCGAAAACATTTTAAATTATCAATTTAAGCTGAAGGATTATTAAACTGAAATGTCAGGCTGAGCGAAGTCGAAGCCCTTTTGTTTCCATAAACCTTCGACTTCGCTCAGGGTGACAATAGTGTAAACTTTGTGAGCTTAGTTAAACAATAAAAACTTAAATTACTTACATAACTTATATGGTTTAAAAAAAACTTTGCGAACTTTGCGAAACCTTCGCGTCTTTGCGGTAAAAAACTCAGTAGTAAAATATGGAAACATTATATGTTAATTCACCTTTAGGAATCACCAAAATAGTTGGAGATGAAGATGGTATTGCAGTAATTTCCGTTTCTGATGTTGGTACAAATGAGGTTTCAAAGAAAATTCCAAAAGTTTTAAAAGATGCCGTTTCTCAGCTTGAAGAATATTTCGAAGGAAAAAGAACTGATTTCGATTTAAAACTGAATCCGCAAGGAACAGAATTTCAACAAAAAGTCTGGAAAGCATTACTGGAAATTCCGTATGGAAAAACAGTAAGTTACATGGATCAAACCAAAAAACTGGGCGATATAAAAGCAATTCGTGCAGTAGCATCTGCAAATGGTAAAAATCCGCTTTGGATTGTCGTTCCCTGCCACAGAGTTATCGGTACAAATGGTTCTTTAACCGGTTACGCCGGCGGATTGTCCCGCAAAAAATGGCTTCTGGAACACGAAAGTCCTTCTGCACAACAGAGTTTGTTCTAAAAAGTGTTCGCCACGAATTTCACGAATTTTCACGAATTTTTTTCTTTAATAATTATGACTCAAAAAATTCCTTTATTTAAAGAAAATTCATTCAATTAATAAATTCGTGCCCGAAAAAAAATCAAATTATTGTACATTTATATCCACAAAGAATTAGTGAAAATTCGTGAAATTCGTGGCAAAAAAATATGATTGAAAAAATAAACCTTAATAACATTCTCTTTCTTGATATAGAAACCGTTCCGGAAGAAGAAAACTTCAATTCTCTTGACGAAGAAATGAAGTCTCTTTGGGATTTAAAAACGCAATATCAGCGAAAAGACGATTTTACACCAGAAGAATTTTATGATCGCGCCGGAATTTGGGCAGAATTCGGAAAAATTATTTGTATTTCGGTTGGTTATTTTACAATCAAAGGCGATGTTCGAAATTTTAGAGTAACTTCCTTTTTTGGAGAAGAAAAAAAGATTCTGAAAGACTTTAATAATCTGCTGAACAATCATTTCAATCAGCCGCAGCATCTTTTATGCGGACATAACGCTAAAGAATTTGATATTCCGTTTATCGCACGCCGTATGATTATCAATCAAATTGCAATTCCGGACAAACTGAATTTATTCGGTAAAAAACCTTGGGAAATTGCACATCTTGATACTTTAGAATTATGGAAGTTTGGCGATTATAAGCATTTTACTTCTTTAAAGCTTTTGACCAAGATTCTCGGAGTCCCATCGCCAAAAGGCGATATTGACGGAAGTCAGGTAGCGCACGTCTATTATGTTGAAAAAGACATAGACAGAATTATAACGTATTGTGAAAAAGATACAATTGCAGTAGCGCAGATTTTCCTTCGTTTACGCCGTGAAGATTTACTGATTGATGATGAAATTATTCATGTATAGTTTTTTTGAGATTCTAAGATACTAAGGCGCTGAGATTCTAAGATTTTGAGACGCAAAATTAAATGAACTTATATAACTTATATGGTTTAATAAATTTTTAAAAGATGACACATTCGGAAATTTCACATCATCGTCTTGTTTCGCAGAAGCTTTATAAAACAGACAAATATTCTCCTCAGGAAATTGTGCACCATTTTGGCGCAATGCAGGCTCAGGATTATGCAATGGCAAAATGGGCGATTGGTTCCCGTTGTGATGCATCTGAAAAAGAAATTGAAGAAGCTGTAAATTCGGCACAAATAATAAGAACTCATATTTTACGCCCAACCTGGCATTTTGTTGCTCACGAAGATATTTACTGGATGCTGGATCTTGCCGGACCACAAGTAAAAAGAATGACTATTTCCGGTGCTAAGAAATTTGGTTTTGATGATAAAAAACTAAATCAGACTAATAATGCTATCGAAAAGCTATTATCTGGAAACAATCATTTGACCCGAGATGAAATTATGCAGGAACTCGGTATTAAAAAAACTTCAAAAGAAGATTTTCTAAGTGCTGCGATTATGATGCATGCTGAACAAGATGGTTTGGTTTGCAACGGCAGAATGAAAGGAAAAAAAATCACCTACGCCTTACTTGAAGAACGTGTTCAAAAACCGAAAACCATATTGACAAAAGAAGAAGGTTTGGCAAAATTAGCCAAACGCTATTTTGAAAGTCACGGTCCGGCAACTTTGCTTGATTTTTCGTGGTGGTCAGGTTTTCCGCCTACTATTTGTCAAAAAACCATTGATGCAATTAAGTTGCAATTAGGATTTATTGAAATTAAAAATCAAATTTATTACTTTGTAAATCAAAATATTGAAAAGGTTAACTTCAAGGAAAGCATTCACTTTCTTCCCGCTTTTGATGAAATTTTGATTTCTTATAAAACCAGAGAAGCTTCTTTTTTATCTGAACATCAAAATAAAGTTTTTACCAATAATGGCATCTTTAAACCGATAATTCTTGAAAATGGAAAAGTGATTGGAATATGGAAACGAACATTTAAAAAAGATCACGCCAAAATCGAAACCAAGTTTTTTAATGAACCTGAAAATTCTAAAAAACAAATTCTGTTTGAAGGAATTAAAGCTTTTGAAAACTACTTAGAAACTAAAATTGTTATCGAATAATTTGAAATTTCACTAAAAGTCTGCACTTTCTTAGAAATACTTCTCCTTTCGGGAATAAAATCTTTGTGCATATTCTGCCTAAATAATTACATTTACAAAAAAATAGCATTATGGTATTAAGTAGATTTTGGTTAGTTATTTTTATTTCTTCGATTGTTTTTATTGTAGTCAGTTTATTTACTGCCAATACTTATACGATTGATTCTGTTTTAAATGGAAAGAAAGATGATCCTGTTTTGGTTTCTGAAAAATACATTCATGAACTTCCGGCTTTCATTAAAGACAGTATAAAAAAAGCGCCGGATCAAACTATGGTTATCAATCGTGATACGCTTAATGCCGACACGACTTATGTTTATAAAAGCAAAACGGTAAAAATATACAGCGGTCTTCAAAAATCTGATGGTTTACTGCCAACTTGTAAAAGCACTTTAGTTGATTTGATTCTACCGCTTATTGCCTATTTGGCTTTCTTCTGCGGATTAATGGAACTTTTAATCGTTTCAGGAGCTTCTGGAAATCTGGCTAAACTATTGAGTCCGGTTTTTGTAAAAGTGTTTCCAAGTATTCCTAAAAATCACCCTTCAATATCCTACATGACTTTGAACTTTGCTGCCAATTTCCTCGGATTAGATTCGGCAGCAACACCATTCGGATTAAAAGCCATGGAAAGTTTGCAGGAAATAAATCCCGATAAAGACAAAGCGAGCGATGCACAAATCATGTTTATGTGTCTTCACGCTTCGGGTTTAACTTTAATTGCAACTTCAATTATCGGATATCGTGCCGCTGCAAATGCAAGCAATCCTGCCGATGTTATGCTGCCTTGTATCATTACTTCTTTCATCGGAACTATTGCTGCGTTTTTAATTGTTGGAATTAAACAAAAAATCAATTTCAAAAGTGCTTCTCTTCTTATCGTCTTAATGGGATTAATTGCCGCCATTGTTGGTTTGTTGATGTATGTTAATCATTTGGACTTAATTGGAAAAAACTATTTTACTTCTAACCTTTCGGGATTAATTTTAATTGCCATTATTGCTTTTACTTTGATATTCTCTTTCAAAAACGAAAAGAAATTCAGCGAGGCTAACACAACTGTTTTTGACACTTTTGTTGTTGGTGCAAACAATGGTGTTAAAACCGGAGTTACTATTTTTCCTTATGTTTTAGGAATGTTGGTAGCTATTTCTTTATTCCGAAACAGTGGTTTATTTGAAATTATCAGTGACGGAATTGCTTTTGTTTTCTCAAATATGGGAGTAAGTAAAGAAATCACGAATGCGTTGCCTGTTGCCATGCTTCGTCCGTTTAGTTCTGCGGGTTCCCGCGGATTCTTAATCGATTCGATGAATACTTTTGGTGCCGATTCTTTAACGGCGAGACTGAGCAGTATTTTTCAATGCAGCGCCGAAAGTACTTTTTATGTAATTGCAGTTTATTTTGGTTCGGTTAATATCAAAAATACGCGTTATGCTTTAGGCACTATGCTTTTAGTGGATCTTATTTGTGTAATTACGGCAATTTTTGTGGCGACTTGGTTTTTTTAAAAATCAAAATATTCGATACGTTAACGGGATTAAAATCTGTTGAAACAAACAAATACCATGAAAATACAAGCCTTTGCCTTTATCCTTTTATTCGTTTTAATAAGTTGTCAGAAACCAAAGCCGGTAATTCAAACAAAAGACAAGGCTTCGGTAAATAAAAATGAAACTATTAATAAACAAGAAAATCGTTTAAAAATTGACACTATTTCTATTGCCGATATTGGAGAACAATCAACAGACAATTATATTTTGGCTTATCTTTTAGATGAAAAAATGGATAAAGACAGTATTGTAACGAGAAAATACCAACTTGATTTTTATCAGAATAAAATTAAAACTGTTTCATCAAAAATTACGATTAATTTATTCGAAAAAGGATCAGAATGGAGTGCTCATTACGGATTAGGAAATGAGAACGACAACAGTTCTCCTTTTATTCAAATTGATTTTGGATATCCAGCTTGTGGTTATACTCAAAACCATTATTTATATCATTTAAAAAATAACGATTTACAACTTGTTTACGAATGGTATACTATGTCTGACAGCGGTTGGGGAAGCTGGGTTGAATTTGAAAATTCAAAAGAAAATCCTAAAACTATCTATTGCAAAACGGTTGCTTTTGAACCTGATGATAATGACGAAAATATGGGAACTGTTACACATTCAGATTCTATTGCTTTTCACTTAAACGGAAATCACTGGGAAAAACAATTGCTTTCTGCAAAAGACCAAAACTATTTCGAAAAAAAAATGAGTTTTGATGAATTTCATCAGCAAGATTAAAATTTCTTCCTTTACAAACAAACTGGACTAAAGTCCAGCCCTACAATATTGTTTGAGCCGTTGGCTCTTTTTTCTTAGTTGTGCAAAAACAATTTATTTGTTGAGTTGCACTTCAATTCATTTCTATAACATTAAGTATAATAATGATGTCACATAAAGTTTCGCAAAGGACGATATCACATAAAGTTCCGAAGGAACGATTCATTTTGTAGAGCTGGACTTCAGTCCAGTTTAAATATAACATGACAAAAGGGTTTATGTATTTGTAAGAAAATTTATATATTTACAACGAATTTTTAATCGTTAATAATATAAAATGTCAAACACCTTTCATCAAGTTTATATACAAGCCGTTTTTGCAGTTAAATACAGAGAAGCACAAATTACAAATGATTGCAAATCTAAAATATTAAGCGTAATAGGAAATTTAATAAATGAAACTGGCTGCAAAACCATAATAGTAAACGGAACCGAAGATCATGTTCATTGTCTTCTGGCTCTTAAACCAACAATCTCAGTTTCGGATTTGATGAAAGCTGTAAAAGGAAAATCTTCAAAATATATCAATGATCATCAATTGACAAAATGCAAATTTGAATGGCAGGAAGGTTACGGTGTCTTTTCATATAGTAAATCTCACATTGATGCTGTCTATAAATATATTGAAAATCAAGAAGAGCATCATAAAAAGCAAAATTTCAAAGAGGAATATTCTTCTTTTTTAAACAAACACAATGCTAAATTTGATGAACGATATCTTTTTGAAAATTTAATATGATTCTATAATTACATCGTAACAATTTAAACTGGACTGAAGTCCAGCCCTACAATATGGATCGTTCCTTCGGAACTTTATGTGGAGTCATCTCCATCTTTGATGTTATATAAATACATTAAAATACACTCTACAAAATAAATTGTTCCTGAGGAACTAAAAAAAGAGCCAACGGCTCGAATCATATTGTAGGGCTGGACTTCAGTCCAGTTTAAAATATAAATACAAGCCCCTAATTCAAATTCTTTCTTAGGTAAATAATTTTTAACTTTGTAAAAAAACAAAGAAATGATTGATTTTATATACCAGGATCCTTACCCAATTTTAAAGGATGATACACAGTACCGCAAAATCACCTCTGATTTTGTAAAAGTGGAGCAATTTGGAGAACGCGAAATTTTAACCGTTGATCCAAAAGGTTTAGAATTACTGGCTGAAGAAGCCTTAACAGATGTTTCGTTCATGCTTAGAACGACACATTTACAAAAACTAAGAAACATTCTTGACGATCCTGAGGCAACAGACAATGATCGTTTTGTAGCTTACAATTTACTTCAAAATGCTTCGGTTGCTGCCGAAGGCCAATTACCAAGCTGTCAGGATACCGGAACAGCGATTGTAATGGCAAAAAAAGGGGAAAGCATCTTTACAGGTGTTGATGATGCTGAATGGTTAAGCCGTGGTATTTTCAATACGTACCAAAAACGTAATTTACGTTATTCTCAAATTGTACCAATTTCGATGTTTGAAGAGAAAAACTCAGGTTCAAATCTTCCGGCACAAATTGATATATATGCTAAAAAAGGAACTTCATACGATTTCCTATTTATGGCAAAAGGTGGTGGTTCTGCAAATAAAACTTACTTGTATCAACAAACCAAATCGTTATTAAACGATAAATCTATGGATGCTTTTGTGAGAGCAAAAATCAAAGATTTAGGAACTTCGGCTTGTCCCCCTTATCACTTGGCTTTGGTTATTGGTGGAACTTCAGCGGAAGCAAACTTAAGTGCCGTTAAAAAAGCGTCTGCAGGATATTATGATCACTTGCCGACTTCTGGAAATATGGCGGGTCAGGCATTTCGTGATTTAGAATGGGAGGCACGAGTTCAAAAAATCTGTCAGGAAAGTGAAATTGGAGCTCAGTTTGGAGGAAAATATTTCACACATGACGTTCGTGTAATTCGTTTACCGCGTCACGCCGCTTCATGTCCGGTTGGATTAGGAGTTTCTTGTTCTGCCGATAGAAATATCAAAGGAAAAATCACTAAAGACGGAATCTTCGTTGAACAATTGGAAGTAAATCCAAAACAATTTTTACCAGAAACAGCTCCGCATTTAGAAGCTCCGGTTGAAGTTGATTTAGATCAGCCAATGGCAGATATTTTGGCTAAACTATCTCAATACCCTATTAAAACACGTTTAAAACTAAACGGAACTGTAATTGTTGCCCGTGATATTGCACACGCAAAAATTAAAGAATTACTGGATGCCGGAAAACCAATGCCGGAATATTTTAAAAACCATCCGGTATATTATGCAGGACCGGCAAAAACTCCGGAAGGAATGGCTTCAGGAAGTTTTGGGCCAACAACTGCGGGACGTATGGACGTTTATGTGGATGAATTCCAAAAACATGGCGGAAGTATGATTATGCTTGCCAAAGGAAACCGTACGAAACAAGTTACGGATGCCTGCAACAAATACGGCGGATTCTATCTAGGTTCTATTGGAGGTCCGGCTGCTATTTTAGCGCAAGACAATATCTTAAAAGTTGAAGTTGTTGATTTTGAAGAATTAGGAATGGAAGCCGTTCGAAAAATCACCGTAAAAGATTTCCCTGCTTTTATTATCACGGATGATAAAGGAAATGATTTCTTTGAAAATTTATAGGTTTTTGCCACAAAGGCGCTAAGACACAAAGATTTTTTAAAATAAAACCGCCTCAATGGGCGGTTTTATTTTATATTTTACTCAAAAAAATCCTTGTGTCTTAGCGCCTTTGTGGCATTAAAAAACTTAAGCGCTTTTATCTTCTTTTTCAAAAGCTATGAAATGGGAGAGCTCACCTTTTAAATTATAAATTGGAGCTGCATCCATGCTGCATTTATAGCTTCTGCCGTCTTTTTTATAGTTTTGAATGGTTTTCTTAAAAGGTTCTTTTAGTTTTATTGCTTCCTGAATTTCTTTTAAAACAGTTTTACAAGTCTCCGGGCCTTGAAACATTTTAGGTGTTTTGCCTAAAATTTCATCTTCTTTATATCCCGTCATTCTTTTGATTCTGTTGGATGCAAAGACAATTTTTAAATCTAAATCAGTAATGAGCACTACTTCGTCTTTGATTCTTTCCTCGATTTTAAGGTTTTTATCGTTCCAGGTAAATTGAGTTGAGATTTTATTTACCTTTTTCATATCGGCAAAAACGGCCTTCAATTCATTTAAATACTCATAATGAAGATCTAAGGCCAAAATAGGCAACCAAGTCCGGTTTGCTGTATCATCAGAGCTATTCTTTTTCATATTAAATGAATTTTAGAAATCTTTTCTCTCAAACTTACTACTAAAGTTACAAAATAAATTACGGGAAAACCTCATTTAGTAAAATTTTACTAAAACTTTTGTAAAATTAGAATGCAAACTTTAGCTGTACAACAACGGCTTTTTTTTCTTCGTTATTTAAATTGTTGAGCGAAATTCCGAGCAAACGAACAGAATCTTTCATTTTTTCCTGATATAGCAATTCTTCCACAATTTCCATAATCAAGCTTTTATCTGAAATAAAATAAGGCAGTGTTTTACTTCTTGTCTGCTGGGTAAAGTCGCTGTATTTGATTTTAAGCGTAACTGTTTTACCGGAAATATTATGTTTTTTTAATCTTTTTTCTAATGAAACCGCAATTCTTTCCAATTGTTCGAGCATAAAGATTTCTGAAGATAAATTGACATCAAAAGTATGTTCTGCAGCGACAGATTTTGTAATTCGGTGTGATTTCACTTCGCTGTTATGAATTCCCCGAACTACTTTATAATAAAAAGTGCCTGATTTCCCAAAGTGTTTCTCCAGAAATTCCAGCGATTTACCTTTGAGATCCAGTCCGGTAAAAATGCCGAGCTGATACATTTTTTCAGTTGTAACTTTTCCAACTCCATAGAACTTTCGAATAGGCAATTCTTCTAAAAAAGGTATAATTTCATCTGGATTTACCGTTTTTTGTCCGTTTGGTTTATTGACATCGCTGGCAATTTTGGCTACAAACTTATTTACAGATATTCCTGCTGAAGCCGTAAGTCCAACTTCATTTAAAATTCGGAGTCTGATTTCTTTTGCCAATAAACTGGCACTTGGATTTCCTTTTTTATTTTGAGTTACATCGAGATAAGCTTCATCCAGCGAAAGCGGTTCAACTAAATCTGTGTATTCGTGAAAGATTTTATGGATTTTAGAAGAAATCTCTTTGTACCGATCAAATCTTGGTCGGACAAAAATAATTTCGGGACAATATTTTTTTGCTAAAACGCCGCTTATTGCACTGCGAACACCAAATTTTCTGGCTTCGTAACTTGCGGCCGAAACTACTCCTCTATTTTCTGAACCGCCAACAGCAACAGGTTTTCCGCGCAAAGCAGGATTATCCATCTGCTCTACCGAAGCATAAAAAGCATCCATATCAATATGGATAATTTTTCGATATGTTGGCACATCTGACATTATGCAAATTTAAACAGTAAAAGCAATAAAAAGAACGGCACTATAGTTATAAATAGTATCAATTTTTAAAGATTAACAACTAAATGATTCCAAACGAATCATTTTAATTATTTTTGTAGTTTACTCGAAATATTAAACAATGCGAACATTTGTTATAGGCGACATACACGGAGGATTACTCGCACTTGAGCAAGTGTTGAAAAGAGCCGAAGTTACTACACAAGATACTCTTATATTTTTAGGTGATTATGTTGACGGCTGGAGCCAGTCGGCAGAAGTTATCGACTTTCTTATAGAATTTAAAAAAACGCAAAACTGTATTTTCATTAGGGGAAATCATGATCAGCTGGCTCTTGATTGGCTGGAGAACAGACATGAAGATTTAGATGAAGAAATGTGGTACAAACATGGCGGAAAAGCTACTGTTGAAGGATATTCTAAAATTTCGCCTGAACGAAAAAAAGAACATATCGCTTTTTTTGAATCGCTGAAAGATTATTATCTGGATGATGAAAACCGACTTTTTGTTCATGCGGGATTTACGAATTTAAATGGTGTTGTCTGGGAATACTTTCCGAAATTATTTTATTGGGACAGAACACTTTGGGAATCGGCATTGGCATTAGACCCGAATTTAAAACCTGATGATTTATATTACCCGAAGCGTTTTACTGTTTACAAAGAAATTTATATTGGACATACTCCCGTTACCAGAATTGGAGAAACGGTGCCCATAAATAAAGCATGCGTTTGGAATGTAGATACGGGCGCTGCTTTTAAAGGTCCTTTAACGATTATGAATGTGGATACCAAGGAGTTCTGGCAAAGCGAACCGTTAAATGAATTGTATTCTAACGAAAAAGGTAGGAATTGATATATAAAAATTTAAATTTGCACAGCAAAATAATTAATATTTAAGTTATGAAAAAAGTTATCACATTATTATTTTTGGTATCATTCGGATTTATTCATGCACAGAAAGCTTTTACTGGAAAAGGTGACATGAGAGTAAACGTAGGTGCTAATCTACAAGATGGAGGTTCAGGAATTCAGGGATCTATTGATTTTGGTTTAGGAGAAAATTTCTCTTTCGGATTTGTTTCAAGTTATTTACTTGGTGTAGATAATTACAATGGTTTCTACCACAACAATCCAACTCCATACAACGATTACAAACCAGAGTTTAAAGATCGTTTTGATGCAAAAGCAAGAATTAATGCTAATTTAAGCAGCGTTATTGGTGTTGAACAATTAGATGTTTATCCTGGTTTAAATTTAGGTTTACATAATTTTGGCGGGCACATTGGCGGACGTTATTTCTTTACTGACGGATTTGGTGTGTTTTCAGAACTTGCTTTTCCAATTGCAAAATACGGAAGTAATAATGACGTATTCGATCATTTAAACAATCAGGTTACTTTTAGTTTAGGAGCTTCTTTCAATTTGAACTAAGTTTTAAACACAAAGATTTACGCTAAGTTTGCGGTTTTAATCTCGCAAAGACGCGGAGTCGCAAAGTTTTATAAAAAAACCGCTCAATTGAGCGGTTTTTCTTTTTTATATTAAGATGACTTCAGCTTATTTGCTAAGCAAAATAGTCCAGTCAGCTCCGCTGTAAATTTTATGTTTTGCTGAGAAACTGCCTTGATTTACTGCCAATGAAAAATTCAAAAGGCTGTTAAAATACGTAACATCTGTTCCTACCGGAACTTCTCCAAAAGTATTTACCAGTTTTAATTTTCCTTCGTAAGCTTTTTTAGTTCCGTTGAAAATCTGGATTTTAACGAAATCTCCCGCTTTCAAACCAAGATTAGCAAAAGTCTTTTTATCAATATTTGTCCAAACGTTTCCGTATTGAATATCCAGAATTGGAATTCCGCCTTTTATAACGCCGTTTTCAAATACTGGTTTTTGGTAATCAATTTTAACTACCTCACTTGGTAATTTTGGTCCAACTTCTTCAAAAGTAATTGTTTTTGATGCTAAACGTGCTCCCGTAAAAGCATATACATCACGTCCGTGAAACGTATACGATTCATTTGAGTTTTGACGGCGGTTTTTTACCTCATCAATTTCACGAACTTCCTGAATCCCTAATTGTTCTGCAATTAAAGTCAAAGTTCCGTTATCCGGAGTTACAAAATAATGTCCTGATTTTGTCAATAAAACTACAGAATGTCTTGCAGTACCAACTCCCGGATCACAAACCGAAACAAAAACAGTTCCCGTTGGGTAATATTGAGCTGTCTGCGATAAACGATATGCTGCTTCCCAAATATTAAAAGCCGGAATTTCGTGCGTTAAATCAAATATTTTCAAATCGGTCGAAACACCCATTGCAACACCTTTCATGGCAGAAACTGCTCCATCTTTCAAACCAAAATCTGATTGAAAAACCAATACATTGTTTTGCGAAAAACCATTAAATGTAATAGTAAGCAAAAAAAGTAATACTCTTAATTTCATTTTTTCTCTTTTTAAATTTATGCAAAGATATTTCATTAAAACTAAAAATTGATATGCTTATCTTAGAAAAAATAAGATTATATAAATTGATTTTAGTTTTTTACAAGTACATTTGCATTTTATTCTTTATCCTATATAAGTAGTAGGTAATTTATTTTTTGCCTTTCTTTTATTACAAAACCATTTTATTATGAGAAAAAAACTAAAACTTATTATAACACTCATTCTCACTTTATCGAGTAGTTTGTTTTTTGCCCAAAATCACGAAATCAGCGGAACCATTACAACTGAAACGGGAATTCCTTTAGAATTTGCTACGATTCTTGTAAAAGGTTCTAAAACAAGTACGACAAGCGATGCGCTGGGAAAATTCAAGATATCATCTGCAGCAAATAACCCAACACTTATTGTATCGCTATTTGGCTATCAAACCAGAGAAATTGTGGCAAAAGATCATTTTGTAGATATTCAGCTAGTTTTAGAAAATAATAGTTTAGATGAAATTGTGGTTGTTGGAAGCAGAAACCCAAAGAAAAGCAAATTGGAAACAGCGGTTCCTGTTGATGTTGTGAATCTTGCAAAAATTAGAAATACAACACCGCAGACTACAACAAATGATATTTTAACGTATTTGATTCCGTCTTTTAATTCAAACAGACAATCTTCTGCTGACGGAACAGAACATATCGATCCCGCATCTTTAAGAGGTTTGGGTCCAGATCAGGTTTTGGTTTTAATTAATGGAAAAAGAAGACATACAACTTCTTTGGTAAATTATCAAAATACTGTTGGAAATGGTTCTGTTGGTACCGATTTGAGTGCGATTCCTGCTTCGGCAATTAAACGAATTGAGGTTTTGCGTGATGGAGCTGCGGCACAATATGGATCTGATGCTATTGCGGGTGTAATAAATTTGGTTTTGAAAGATAATGCGGGTTTAGAAGCAAATGCTACTTATGGCTCAACATCGAGAGATGACGGACAAACTACTAATTTAAACCTGAATTACGGAACCAAAATTGGAAACAAAGGCGGTTTTATCAATTTTACAGGTGAATTTAATGACCGTCAAAAAACGAATCGTTCTCAAAATCATAATCTTATTATTTTTGATCAATCGGCACAAGGAAACTTCTTTGCTTATGAATATGCAGATGATCCGGCTCAATCTCGCCAAATTGATGATAATTTATTAGCTCAAAACGGTTTGAAACGTGATGATTTCAATTTTCAAATTGGTGATGCAAAAATCCAGAATATTCAGGGTTTCTTTAATGCTTCAATTCCGTTAAACGATCAAATTGAGTTTTATGCTTCTGGCGGTGTGAGCCACAGAAAAGGAACGGGCTACGGATTCAGACGTTTACCAAGTGAAACCGAAAGTGTTGTGGCTTCAATTTTTCCATTTGGTTTTCAGCCTGAATTGAACTCGGTTGTAACAGATCTTTCGTCTTCTTTTGGTTTCAAATTTAAATTTGGTGAATGGAAACTGGATTTGAGCAATACTATTGGTGAAAACAAATTTGTTTATGATGTTTCAAACACAAACAACTTTTCTTTAGGCGATGCAAGCCCAACAGAATTTAAAGCGGGAAATCATTCTTTTCTTCAAAATACGGTAAATGCGGATATTTCAAGATTGTATAAAGATATTTTCAGCGGATTGAATGTTGCTTTTGGTGCTGAATACCGATATGAAAAATATAAAATTGTTCCCGGCGAAGAGGCTTCTTATATCAATGGCGGCGCACAATCTTTTCCTGGATTTTCTCCTTTGAATGAAGTGGACGAAGACAGAAACAGTGTAGGCGTTTATGCTGATGTTGAAGCGGATATTACGGATAAATTTTTAGTTGGTATTGCCGGCCGTTATGAAGATTATACTGATTTTGGAAATACGATTAATGGAAAATTATCTTTGAGATATAAAATTCTGGACAATCTTTTTGTTCGTGGAGCTATTAGTTCCGGTTTTAGAGCGCCGTCTTTGCATCAGCAATATTTTAATAATATCGCAACGGATGTTGTTGACGGGGAACTTTTGAATTCGGGTATTTTTAGAAATGATAGTCCACTAGCGCAACAACTTGGAATTCCGAAATTAAAAGAAGAAACTTCAAGAAACTATAGTTTTGGTGTTGTTTTTTCTCCAACAAAACAATTGCATATTACGGCTGATTATTACCATATTAGAATTGATAACAGAATCATCTTGACCGGAAATTTAGGAAATGATGCGTATGGAGAACCTGTTCCGGAACTTCGTGATTTATTTGCTCAATATGGCGCACAAACGGGCCGTTTCTTTACAAATGCAATTAATACTACTACAGACGGTCTTGATGTGGTTATTGATTATGATTTAAATGCCGGACGTGGTAAATTGAATCTTTCGTTATTGTATAATTACAACAATAATCAGGTTGATAATCAATTGAACAATATTCCGTCGATATTTATTGGTCAGGAAGATGTGTATTACGGTCCGCAGGAAAGAAGTTTGATCGAATCGAATACGCCAAAGCATAAAGGAACTTTTGCTGTAAATTACAATATCGACAAATGGAACTTTTTATTGAGAAATACTTATTTTGGTGAGGTTGTTCGTGATGGTTTCCCTTTTGGAGGAATCCAAAGACACAACGGAAAAGTGGTTACCGATTTGACGATTGCTTACAAAATAACACCAAAACTTCAGTTTGCTTTGGGTGCAAACAATTTATTTGATGTTTTCCCGGATAAACAAATCTATGAGAATAGTTATTTCGGAGTGTTTAAATATGCACCGGTTCAAATGGGAACTACGGGAGCTTACTATTTCGGAAGAATGAGTTTTAGTTTGTAGAATTTTAATGCAGAGTGCGCTAAGGTTTTTCGCAAAGTTCGCAGGGATTTTTATTTCTGAATGAAAGAATCTCGCAAAGTCGCAGAGTCGCAAAGTTTTTATTAAATTGCCTCCTGCTTTAGCTGGAGGAAGGATAAGATTACACAAAAGGGCTTTAGCCAAACAAATTACTGTTTGGCTAAAGCCCTTTTACTTTGCTTACTTTACATCCAGCTAAAGCTGGACGCTATTGAATCTAAACAATAAACTTTGCGACTCTGCGACTTTGCGAGATTCTTTCATAAAGCTAAAAAAAACCTCTGCGAACTTTGCGAAAAACCTTTGCACCCTCTGCGTTAAAAAAGAAAAAAGCCCCGCAAAATGCGAGGCCTCTTATCTACTAATTCGGGTTTTTATTTTTTAGCAAATTTCTTCACGATTTTCTTATCACCATTATTTAATTCGATAAGATAAATTCCTGTGCTTAATTTACTTACATCAATTGCTCCTGCAACTTGTCCTGAACCAAGCTGCTGCCCTAATGTATTTAAGATTTTATATGAATATCCATTTTCTTCTGAAATTGAAACGTTTAATTCGCTTTCAACCGGATTTGGATATACTGCAAAACCAGCTGGCGCAGCAGTTTCAACTAATCCTGCTGTGATTTCTTCTGCAACTGTTCCAGAAGCTGTAATGTTTATAGAGTAATCTTCAACTTGTCCGTAAGAGAAACTTTCACAAGCCGTTGGAACTCCGTTGTATTTCAGAGAAACTCTTAATCTTGTTGTTCCTAAAGCTGCTGTAGCAGGAATTGTGATTGTTGCTGTTACCGGAGTTGTTTTTGATGCTGTTTTTGTCCACACCGTTTCTCCAGAATCTGAGAAATCACCATCTTGGTTATAATCGATGAATACTCCGTATCCTTCATTATAAACTGTCGATGTCCATGTTGGTGTAATTGTAATAGTGTAGGCAGATCCTCTTGCTGCATTTGTAGAAATAGCAGTAAAGTTTTCGTAACCTGTTGTTGCTGTTGAAGTATTATTAATCGTTCCGAAAACAACTTTACCAATTCTTTCATCAGTTGCGTCATTTCCTTGAGATGAGCAATATGATACAGAAGTTGTTGTTGTCGTTACGTTTACTGTATTACTCGCTGCAGAAATATTTCCGGCAGCATCTTTAGCTTTTACGCTAAAAGTATAAGCTGTTGAAGGAGTTAATCCAGTTACTGTATATGAAGTTGTAGTTGAAGAACCTTTAAGTGTTGCTCCTTGATAAATATCATATCCTGTAACGGCAACATTGTCTGTAGAAGCTGTCCAAGTTAAGTTTGTAGTAGTTCCTGTTGTTCCAGAAGCTGCTAAACTAGTTGGTACAGATGGTGCAATTGTATCAGAACCTCCTCCAGAATATGCGGCACCAACTCCTACTGCGTAAAACGCATTTGTTGTTGCAATAACTTCTGCAGAACCTGCTCCGTATAAATCAATAGCCGATTGTATTCCGTAAGTTCTTGCGTTAGCATAAGTTGAGTTTGCTCCCAAATAGAAATCTTCTAAACGAAAAGCAATTTTTTCTGCTTTATCAAGAGTGATTCCTGTTACATTGTAAGCGTTTCCAAGATCATTTGTTCCTGATTTACCTACTGAAAGAATGTAAAACCAATGATTTAAAACACCAGAATTTGTGTGTACTCCACATTGATCGTTATTGTTTGTTGGTGTACAGTTTACGTTTACCCAATACGTTCCTCCATAAGTATCCGGCTGTCCTTCTGCATTTGGATCACTCATAGAACGTAAAGCAACGTGTCCGCTTCTTCTTTCAATATCTTCACCAACTAACCAAATTGATTTTGTTGGTGCTGAATGGTATTCAATACAAGCTGCCCAAATATCAGAGAAAGCTTCGTTCATTGCTCCTGATTCTTTTTGGTAAGCTAAGTTTGCAGTATAAGTACATACCGCGTGACCAATTTCGTGGCCAGCAACGTCTAGTGAAGTTAAAATATCAAATCCTCCGGTACCGCTTCCATCGCCGTAAGTCATAACGCTTCCATTCCAGAAAGCATTATTATTGCTTGAATATCCAGCAGCAATTAAATTATAGTGCACGTAGCTTTTAATTTTTGCACCTGCATTGTCAAAACTGTTTCTTCCATGAACAGCTGACCAATAATCATACGTCATTTCAGCTCCCCAATGTGCATCAAGTGCTCCATTGTCTTTGTTGGTGTTGTTATATTCTATCCAGTTATTATCTGCATCAGAAAAGTTTGTTGTTGGATAAGTTGCTGTTCTCGCAGAATTATAAGTTTGGATTCCTAAACCACGAGTTCCATCCAGTAAGATATAAGATGAACCGTTTAACGTAGTTTGAATGGTCTGCGTTCCGCTGTAACGTGTTGCTGCATTTGCTGCAACGAATGCCATTTTTGAAGCTGTTTCATTCTTTTTAGCTACATCTGAAGTTTTACTTCCATGAACATTATCGTTCAAGTGTTTTATAGTAGCATTATAAAACAATGCTTTTCCAGTTTCGGCATCAATGTAAAGATCACCGCGGCTTAATGGTTTTGTCGCATAAATGTCAAATTTATAAGCTAAACGAACTTTGTCGCTTCCTCTTTTTTGACCTTGCTGTTCCATGTCTGGAAGCAGAACCAATTCTCCTTTTGGTTTTTCATAACCCAGTTCGCGGGCATCTTGCGGTTTGTCCCAAAGGTATTCGGTTGCACGGGTGTAACCCAATGCTTTATTAAAAGCATCTTGTGCAGAAAGTGACGGAGCCAGTTTCACGTTTTCGATGTTATAAAATTCACCGTTCATCGAAACTAATTTTCCATCTTTTGAATGTAAAGTATAATTAGCAAATTCTACTTTAATTCCTTGTTCATACAATTGAAATTTTTCATGTGTGTAACCTTGTTTATCTGATTCTGTTTTAATTTTTGTGAAGGATTGAGAATCTTTTAAACCTAATTGTTCTTTAAAAACCTTTTGTGATTCTGAACTTTTATAACTTGAAAGTTCATTAAACTTAATTAAGTTGGGCTGTCCGTTTTCTGAAACGCTTTTCTCCTCTACACGTTTGTCGTCTTTTTGGACTTGTGAAAAGGCAGAAAAAGAAAAACTAAGAACAATTGCGGTCACAATAATCTTTGGTAATTTTTTTTTCATAATAAGTGGGGGTTTTAGTTTGGTTAAAAATAATTTTTGAAATCAATTAAAGTAAGTAAATACTTAAATTTGAGATAAAAGTATTTTAATTTTGTTAGATAATCGATGAAATTTGCCGTTAATCGATAAAATGCAACATTTTTTACGTAAATTCAACTTTTATATAACAAAGCATAAGAATTAAGCAGCAAATATGTGCGAAAATTAATATATCAATTATTTTTAATGTACTGAAATACAGATAAAACAGTTGAAATAGAGCCAAAAAGAAATAAAAAAAACCGCCCAAAAGGCGGTTTTTTATTCTTTATATGCACAAATTAATTATGTTCTGGAAAATTTTCTTTTTAATCTAACAATAAATTCTTTCAATGTAATTTCATCATCTCTATTGGAATCATCTTCTACTAATTCTGAAATATCCTTTTTTCTATAAGGAAGAAATAAGAAGAAAATTGAACTATCCGAATTATTTGTCGTTGCACTTGGAAACATAGTCAATAAGTAATAGAATACCAAAAGTCTAACAAATACAAAAATCTTTCGAAAACCTTTATTTAAATCATATTTATTGTTTTCTATGATAGCTTTAACAGTAAAATAAATCAGCTGAATTATGAAAACAGGTATAAGAAAATCATATAAATATATTAGGCTGTAACTATTAATTAAAAACATTAACAACACTATTATAATCGAAATGGTCATATTTGCTATAAAAAAATAGCTTCCCCATTTAATATCTATCTCAAACTTTTCCAAATGTGTGTTTTTTAGTTCACCACAAATCTAAATAAAAGATTACTTCTTGTTTGCTCTAAAATTATAAAAAAAGAGAATCTTCATGGTTGAAGATTCTCTTTTATATAAATTAATTGGAAGATTAAAATCAGATGTCCATTTCTGGAATTTCACCTTCAATTATCAAATCTGCTTCGGTTGAAGCAACAATGTGCTCAACTGAAATACCTGGCGCTCGTTCTAAGAGCTTAAAACCCTTTTCTGTTACTTCGAGAACTGCAAGTTCTGTTACAATCTTTTTAACGCATCCTACGCCTGTTAGTGGCAAAGTACATTTTTTTAAGATTTTAGATTCTCCCGCTTTATTCACGTGCATCATCGCAACTATTATATTTTCGGCGGAAGCCACCAAATCCATTGCGCCTCCCATTCCTTTAACCATTTTTCCCGGAATCTTCCAGTTGGCAATATCTCCGTTTTCAGAAACTTCCATTGCACCTAAAATAGTTAAATCTACTTTTTGGCTTCGGATCATTCCGAAACTAAAAGCCGAATCAAAGAAACTGGCTCCGGGCAATGTTGTAATGGTTTGTTTTCCTGCATTGATAATATCAGCGTCTTCTTCTCCAGCAAAAGGAAAAGGTCCCATTCCCAAAACTCCGTTTTCGCTTTGAAATTCAACGGCAATATCTTCTCTGACATAATTGGCAACCAAAGTTGGAATTCCTATCCCAAGGTTTACAAAATATCGGTCTTTTACTTCTTTTGCGATTCTCTTCGCTATATCTTCTTTACTAAGTGCCATATTTTTTTATGTGTCAATTAGAAAATTTGATAATTAGATAATTCAAAAACAATTATCCAATTGTCGCATTATCTCAATTATCTAATTCTTTACTCTCACAGTTCTTTGCTCAATTCTCTTTTCAAATTTTTCTCCCTGAAAGATACGCTGTACCATAATTCCCGGAATATGAATTTGATTTGGATCTAAAGTTCCAACGGGAACAAGTTCTTCAACTTCCGCAATTGTGATTTTTCCGGCACCAGCCATACAAGCATTAAAGTTTCTGGCTGTTCCTTTAAAAATTAGATTTCCGGCTTCGTCACCTTTCCAAGCTTTTACAATCGCAAAGTCGGCTTTGAAAGCTTCTTCCATAATGTGCATTTTTCCGTTGAATTCGCGGACTTCTTTTCCTTCTGCGACTTCAGTTCCGTAACCGGCTGGAGTAAAAAAAGCAGGAATTCCGGCTTGAGCCGCGCGGCATCTTTCTGCTAAAGTTCCCTGCGGTGTTAATTCAACTTCCAATTCTCCCGAAAGCATCTGACGTTCGAACTCTGCATTTTCGCCTACATAAGAGGAGATCATTTTTTTGATTTGTTTCTTTTGCAAAAGCAGTCCTAAACCAAAATCATCTACACCTGCATTGTTTGAAATACAAGTTAAATCTGAAATTTGAGTGTTTACCAATGCTGCAATCGTATTTTCCGGAATTCCGCATAAACCAAATCCGCCAAACATAACTGTCATTCCGGTTTCAATTCCTGCAATAGCATCCTGAACATTCTTAACTTTTTTTGTTATCATAACAAACTGTCTTTATTACCGTATATTTTTGATAAAAATAAGATTTTTAGATTGAATTATAACGATTTCGTAAAAAATAAAATTTAAAAATAGATGTTAGCTGCAATTAATTATAAACACATCGAAATATATCTCGTAGAGATTAAATATTGGTAGAAAATTTGTTGGTCGCAGTGTTTTCTGTTCCGTAGGAACTATACGTGAAGTTTATCAAAAATTTTAAAAGATGTAGTCCCTACGGGACACCTGCGAAATCTTCATTACTGCTTACTACCGATATTTAACTCCTAACGGAGTATTGACAATATGCTTTTTAATGGTTTAAAAATAAAACCAGTAATATTTTAAAAAAAAATATCCTTTTGTAATCTTTCACATCTGGAAAGTACAAAAGGATATTTTTTATAGTAAACTGAATTTAAGTTTATAACTCAAACTCGTCTGTATTTTGTTCTGTCTGCGTTGTGTCTTTTACAACAGCTGGTCTTTGGTAACAATCTACTTTTATAGAAAGATTTGCCGGACGCTCAAATTCTGATTTTGAGATTTGAAGGTTTTCATCTTTATAACAAAGTTTCATGAAATAAGCCCAAACTGGTAAAGCTGCCGTTGCACCTTGTCCGTAAGTTAAGCTTTTGAAACGTGCCGAACGATCTTCACATCCAACCCAAACTCCAGTTACTAAGTTTGGAACCATTCCCATAAACCAACCATCTGACTGGTTTTGTGTTGTTCCTGTTTTACCAGCAATAGGGTTTTTGAACATGTATGGATATCCTGTCCAACGGTTATCTCCGCTTCCTCCGCCCTGCGTACGTAAACGTGCTCCAGAACCGGTTTCGGTTACACCTTCTAATAATTTGATTACTGCAAAAGCGATATCTTTATTTAAAACGTCGTGAGATTCCGGAATTGGTTCATAAATAACCTCACCGCTTTTATTTTCAATTCGGCTTAAAAACTGAGGTTTTACATACACTCCCTGATTTGCAAATGTGCTGTATGCAGCAACCATATCTTCAACTGTAATATCTACAGCTCCTAATGCGATTGAAGGCTGTACCGGAATTTCAGTTTTTACACCTAATTTTCTAGTTAAATCTACAACAGCTTCCGGACCAGTTCTGTCAATTAATTTAGCAGAAACGGTATTGATAGAGTTTGCTAAACCTTGTTTCAAGGTTACCATTCCGCGGTATCTGTTGTCAGAGTTTCTTGGTTCCCAATCTTCTGTTACGTGGTGGCGTCCTTTATGAATCATAAACGGTCCATCAAGAATAGAGTCGCAAGGAGACATATTTAATTCTTCGATAGCGGTTGCATAAACGAAAGGTTTAAATGTAGAACCTACTTGTCTTGCTCCCTGACCTACGTGATCGTATTGGAAATATTTGTAATTGATTCCTCCAACCCAAGCTTTAATGTTACCTGTTTGAGGTTCCATTGCCATTAATCCTGATTGTAAAAAGTGTTTGTAATAACGAATAGAATCTAAGGGCGTCATTATTGTATCACGCTCTCCTTTCCATGTAAATACACGCATTCTTGTTTTTACTTTGAAAGACGCAATGATATCGTCTTCGCTTTTATCTGCATCTTTCATTTGGGCCCAGCGGTCAGAATTTTTCATAGCCTGCATCATGATTCTGTCTGTCTCTGCTTGGGTAATATTTACGAAAGGCGCATTTTTATTGGTTTTCATTTCAATAAAAAATTGCTGCTGTAAATTTTTCATGTGTTCAGAAACAGCTTCTTCTGCATAAGACTGCATTCTAGAATCGATGGTGGTGTAAATTTTCAAACCATCTTTGTAAATATCGTAATCAGATCCGTCTGGTTTTTTATTTTCAGTAACCCATTTTTTCATGTAATCACGAAGATATTCTCTAAAATAAGTAGCTGTTCCTTCACGGTGGCTTTCCAGTTTGAATTTCAAAGCAATTGGTAAAGCCTGTAATCTTTCTTTTTCAGACTCCGTAATCATTTTTGCTTTTGCCATCTGCGAAAGCACAACATTACGACGATTTTTTACTCCTTCAGGATTTCTAACCGGATTGTATAATCCTGAGTTTTTGAACATTCCAACTAAAATAGCTGATTCGTCCATTGTTAAATCTTTTGGATCTTTTGAGAAATAAGTCTGTGCTGCAGAACTTACTCCAACAGAATAATTTCCGAAATCATATACGTTACAGTACATGGCAAGGATTTCATTCTTAGTATATTGTCTTTCCAGACGAATGGCTATAATCCATTCTTTTATTTTTTGTACAATTCTAAAAGGAAGAAACTTAGAACCTTCTCCGTGAAATAATTGTTTTGCAAGCTGTTGTGTTAATGTACTCGCTCCACCGTTTGTTCCTAAACTAGAGACTGCTCTTAAAGTTCCACGCCCGTCAATTCCTGAATGTTCGTAGAAACGAGCATCTTCGGTAGCGACTAAAGCTTCAACTAAGCTTTTTGGTAAATCAGAGTATTTAAGCTGAGATCTGTTTGTTTTGAAATATTTACCAATTACAACTCCATCTGAAGAAATAATCTCGGTAGCCAAATTAGAATCCGGGTTTTCTAAGTCTTCAAAAGAAGGCATTGAGCCAAATAATCCCCAAGAGGCAAATAAAAAGAAAGCCAGAACGCCTAAAAGTGAATAGGCAAAAATTCTCCAGAATTTCTTTTTGTAGTAATTAATATCCTTTACGGTATTGGTTTGATTGTTTTTTTTAGCAGCCATAACTATTTTTCTAATCTTTTTGTTCTATTCTAAAACCTACGTCTGTAATACCATCTAAAGCCTCGACTCCGGGAATTTTACCTGATTCCCTAACGGCTTGTTTGATATGAACTTTGTATTTTCCTTTAAACGTTACATTGTCTTTGTAAAAAAGCTTACTTTCTTTTATATCAGTAAAACCATTTCCCATCAATGTTCCGTCTGGGTTTGCCATTTGGTATTCTAAAGTATCCACTTTTGTGAAACCGCTTGGTGTTTCAATAGCCACAATTAAAAATAAATTATTGAAAGGATAATTGTTGTTATCTCTCAAATTTACAAACAAATTGTACTTTTTGGTTGAATCTAAAACTGGCAGGTCAAAGGTTACAATACTGTCTTTGTGCCAGGCACTTCCAACAGATTTGTACTCGTCGAATACTCTTTTTTTATCGCACGAAAAAAGAAGTACCGCCGCCAAAAGAAGAATCACACTATTTTTTATTCTCATTTTTTGTGATAATTATAGGTTTTCTAGGTTCAGCTGGTTTATTTTCATTTGAAGCTGGCTTGTTCGAATTATTGTTTTTATTCGGATTCGGCTTGTTCTTATGATTTGGTTTATTTGGGTTGTTTTGTTTGTTCTGCTGCTGATTCGGATTTGGATTTCCTCCCGCAGGTTTATTATTTTGATTATGTGCTTGTTTTGGTTTTTCAGGTGTTGCAACAGCTGCCGTTTCAGCATTTTGCTTTTTCTTGCGGTTTGGTTTTTTCTTTCTTTTTGGCTGATCGAAACGGGTTAAACTTTCCTGACCCATTGCGTTATTAAAGTCTTTTTCAGGCTCTGAAGTAACTTCGATTGCAAAATCTTCTAAAGAAGAAACTTTATTTTTTTGTTTGTTTTCGGCAATAATTTCTTTTACCTGATCAATTTTTAAAACGTGCCAGTTTGCAAAATTATTAGTGTAAGCAAACCACATTAATCCTTTAAAAATATCTTGTTTTTGGCAGACAGCATCTCCTTTTTCGGTTACTAATTTTGTATCGTAATCCGGAAAATCCTTCAATGCGTCCATGTAAGTATCTAACTCATAGTTCAAACAGCATTTTAGTTTACCACATTGTCCGGCTAATTTCTGCGGATTTAGTGATAATTGCTGATAACGAGCTGCTGATGTATTGACACTTCTAAAATCGGTAAGCCATGTTGAACAGCAAAGTTCTCTTCCGCAAGAACCAATTCCGCCCAGACGAGCCGCTTCCTGACGGAAACCAACTTGTTTCATCTCGACTCTGGTACTGAATTCTTTTGCGAAATCTTTGATTAAAAGTCTAAAATCGACTCTGTCATTTGCGGTGTAATAAAAAGTTGCTTTTGATCCGTCTCCCTGAAATTCAATATCAGATATTTTCATTTCCAGTTTATGCTGAATCGCTAATTCACGGGCGCGAACTTTCATTGGTTCTTCACGATCACGTGCTACAGACCAAATGTCGATGTCTTTTTGAGATGCTTTTCTGTAAATTTTAGGAATTTCGTTACTCTCCGGATTTACTCCTTTTTTCTTCATTTGAATTTTAACCAATTCGCCTGTCAAAGTAACAATACCTATATCGTGTCCTGGTGAAGCAACAGTTGCTACAATATCACCAATACTTAACGTTAATTTTTCTGAATTTCTAAAGAATTCCTTACGCCCGTTTTTAAAACGAACCTCAACACAATCAAAAATCGCCTCTCCATTAGACGGGCTCATGTTAGAAAGCCAGTCAAAAACCGTCAATTTATTGCAGCTATCGGTGCCGCAAGTCCCATTATTTTTACAACCTTTTGGTGCGCCACCATCTGAGGTTGAACAACTTGTACATGCCATAATTATATATGTAGTGCCGCTAAAGCGCAGCTTAAGTTCATAAACGTTTGATCGGTAAAGATAGTATTTTTTTTATTTGGCTATTTATACATTAATTCTAAAGGGGTGTTAAAAGACTAAACAACTGATTATTAAGTGAAAATATTGTAATTGAATTGCGTATAGTACTTTGATTGTTTTGTTTTGAAATATTTAACTTACAATTTTATAAATTTTAAAACGTTATTCTTACTCCAATAAAAATTTAGGAATAACTTTGCACGCTTGTCAAAATTGTATTACGATTGAGACAAAATTATGCAAACCAATATTTAAAATAATGATTGATTATTCAAACATGAAAACATATTTATTATTTATAGCAATGCTTCCTTTCATTAATTTGACAGCTCAAGTTAATGATAATAAAAAGGATACATTGTTTTTTAGCGTAGATAAGTATTATACTGTATCTCCCTCGATTGAATTAAAATTATCAAATGAGAATTACAACAAGAAACTGGCGTTCGAAAAAATGCAGTTTAGACAGACAAATACAGATGGTTATGTTTTTTTTAGCGGTGATTCTGTTGCAGCAAAAAACATTAAACCCAAAAATATAATCTCCATAAAAGATTATATTGAAAACAGAAAGTTTTATCATGACGGAAAATCTAATAAAATTGTGGACAAATGGAAATTAAAAGATTCTTTAACTGATAAATATGTGATTTTTTTTGATGATTGCAATCAACTAATACAGGCTAAAAGTTTAGAATATATCTCTTATTATCCTATACAGAAAGATTCGAAAATTATTGAGAATAAAAGAAAGGATACTCTTTTTTTTAAATTAGATAATAAATACATCTATGAATCTTATCCGGCAGTTAACCCTAAACGGTATTTATTAAAAGACAGCGGGACTTCTAAAAATGGGACTTTTTTCTTTGAAGAATTTGACGAGCAAACCAGGCCCAGATTCAAATCTAAAAAATCACTTGATTTAGAAAGCTTTATACATTCAACCCGATTTTATAATGCAGAAAAGCAAATAATAGAAGATCGAAATCTTTCCAACTATTTTAGCAATTATATCATTTTTCTAGACAAAGAGGTCGAAAACAAACATGATTATATTCAGATTAAGCCTTCTGTAACAATAGAATAATTCTGGAGATCAAGCAATTTTAAAGAGAAACATTCAGGATTAAAATAAATATTAAAAAACCCATATTTGTAAATAACAAAATATGGGTTTTAATTTTTCTATACTATTTTCCTAAGTTTCTTTGACTGTAATAATCTTAACCGGACAGGCTTTTGCCGCCAATTCGCAGCTTTCTACAATTGTATGATTAGGAGACTTTAATGTAAAAAAGCCTTTTGCATTTATAGAATGAATCAAAACCGATTTCCCGTCTTTTTTTGACATCTGAAAATGTACCGGATTCATTTCGACACAGTAATTACACCCAATGCATTTATCTCTTTGTAAAGTAACAATAACCATTATGCTTCAACAATTTTATATAATTTGTCCGACATTCTGATTCTGAACGGAAGTTTAAAAGTACAATCGTCACCTTTTGTTGCTTTTTCAGCTTCAAGATCGTTTACAAACATTTCGTCGATAATCATTTCCTGAGCACCAGTACTTGGACCTGTAACCAAAATTTTATCTCCAATTTTAATATCGTAAGCTTCAATTTTAAACTGACCAACATTGGCTTTTGGAAAATAATGTGTTCCTTTTCCAACATAAACTTTCTTTTGTGTTGCTGCAGATCCTGGAATAGCACTCCATTCGCCTAATTCCTGACCCAGATAATATCCTGACCAGAATCCGCGATTGTAAACGGTTTCTAAAGCCTGCATCCAGACTGCGATTTTTTCTTTTGAGAAAGTGCCTTCGTAATACGCATCAATGGCTTCACGATATGTTTTGATAACTGTTGCTACATATTCCGGCGCACGGCCACGGCCTTCGATTTTTAAAACCTGAATCCCAGAATCTATAACCTGATCTAAAAAATCAAGCGTACACAAGTCTTTTGGCGACATCATGTATTCGTTATCGAGTTCAATTTCAAAACCGGTTTCCTGATCGATAACAGTATATTTTTTTCGACAGTTTTGTTTGCATGCTCCACGATTTGCCGATGAATTGTGTGAATGCAGACTCAAATAACATTTTCCTGAAACTGCCATACACAAAGCACCGTGACCAAAAATTTCAATTTCAATCAAATTTCCGTTTGGGCCTTTTATCTGTTCTTTTTCGATTTGAGCTGTAATGTTCCTTACTTGACGCAAGCTTAACTCTCGGCTTAAAACCATAGTATCTGCAAATAAACTGTAAAATTTTATGGTTTCGATATTGGTTACATTCAGCTGTGTTGAAATATGAACTTCCATTCCTATTGATCGCGCCATAGCAATTACAGCTTGATCAGATGCAATTACGGCTGTAATGTTTGCCTCTTTGGCTTTGTTCAATAATGTTTTTACAACTGATAAATCATGATCGTAAATAATTGTGTTTAAAGTAAGATAGCTTCGAACGTTTTTTGCTTCGCAGCGATTCGCTATTTCTTTTAAATCATCAATGGTAAAATTCACCGTTGATCGCGCACGCATGTTGAGTTGTTCTACTCCAAAATAAATAGAATCCGCACCATTATCTAGTGCAGCCTGAAGTGACTCAAAGCTCCCTGCGGGAGCCATGAGTTCAATTTTGTTAGTAAGTGTCATTTTTATTGTATTTTTTTTGCTAATGGCTGAAACCATTGGCAATGATTATAGCGTGGTATTTTTTATTCTTTTTCAAGATAACCGAACTCAACTTTAGAAGATGTCTCCTCGTTGTCGATATTCATTGTATTCCTGCGGTTGAAACCGCAGGCTATGTTTTTCTTTTGCGTATATTATTTCAATATAGCCCGTGGTTTCAACCACGGGAAACGCATTGTTACGCATTTTATACTCGTTAACAATTGAAATCGTTGGCAATGATTATAGCGTGGTATTAT
>NZ_JBMDIY010000022.1:0-96546 GCF_057808895.1 Flavobacterium sp. FG68 | reverse complement strand
AATACAATATCAACTATATGTTCCCGTGGTTGAAACCACGGGCTATATTTAAATTCGGTGTGACTTTTAGGATGTGTAAATTTCTATTTTTCATTATATAGAAACAATTGGAAACATAGCCCGTGGTTTTAACCACGGGGAACGTAATGTAACCACAATACAATATCAACTATGCGTTCCCGTGGTTGAAACCACGGGCTATATTTAAATTTGGGATGAATTTTTAGGATGTGGTGAATATTTAGATTTCTTGTACAGAAACAATTGGAAACATAGCCCGTGGTTTAACCACGGAGAACGCAATATAATCACAATAAAAATCTAAACTCTAAACTCTAAAATCTGCAATCTAAAATCTAATATCGAAAGTTTGGAGCAAAAAAAAAACAGCCCAATAACCACAAAGAGCTGTTTTTAAAACTTACGTTTTTAACTTTACTAACTATCTAACCTTAGTTTATACTTATGAGAAAAGTATAAGTTTTTTAGCGTACTGCTACGCTAGTATTTTTGTCTGAAACTGTTTTGTAAACAGATGAAATTGCTTTTGAAGATAAAGTAGCGATTTCGTTATTTACATTAATTTCATATCTAACTTTTTTTGCATTGTCTTCAACTTCTAAGAAGTAAACTCCGTCAGGGAAATCTTGTAAGCTGAAAGTTCTTAAAATTCCGTCTTTACCAGAAGCATTTTCAGAATACAATAAAGTACCTTCTGTATCGTATATAGCTAATTTTGCTTTTTGAGTTTGGTTAAGACCAAAAGTGATCGTTTTTCCGTTTTTCAATACATGAAGATTAAAGTCCTCATTTCCATCAATCGCATAAGTGCTGATTCCTGATAAAAGCACCGCACACACTAAACTTAATTTTATCTTATTCATAGTATTTGTTTTTAAAAATTATTATCTCTAATTCTCTGATGTAAAATTACTTCAGCTATGCGAAAATAATATCAACTCTATTTTCCAATTTATGTGCTATATTCTCATTTACGAAACCGTTATAGGTTAAAATTTGAATTATTTTAGGTGTTTTAGTTAATTACGTTGTTATTTTTCAATGTTTTCTAAATGTTAACGTTTTGAAAAACTTCCAATATTCTTACATAAATTATGAATGTCTATAAAAAAGGTCGAATAAATAAGAAATCTTAAAAAAATCTGGAATAAAAATATGGGTTGTTTAAAAAAAGAGGTTTTGGTAATAATTTGTTACATTATCTTTTTGTTGTTTTAATGAAAAATCCTCATTTACGAAACCGTTATAGGTTAAAATTTAAATTATTTTAGGTGTTTTTGTTAAATTTGCTATTATTTTTTAAAGAAATTATCATGAAAACAATTGCCCCAGCTCTTGAAGTGATAACTAACTCATACGGAAGTTCTTTTACCTACACTAAACACGCCGAAAAGACCAATAGCAAAGCTCATTTATGGCATTATCATCCAGAGATTGAGTTGGTTTATATAAACGGCGGGGCAGGAAAAAGACAAATAGGAAGCCATGTTTCCTATTATACAAATGGTAGTTTGATTTTGATAGGGTCTAATTTGCCGCATTGCGGCTTTACGAATGAACAAACGGGAAATGTAAACGAAACGGTCATTCATATTAAACCTGAATTTTTAGGGAATGGCTTTTTTGGAGTACCGGAAATGAGAAAGATTCAAAATGTTTTAAGTCAGTCTAAAGGCGGAATCGCTTTTGGCGGAGAAACTAAAAAACATATTGGAAAAAAAATCGAAGCAATGGAAGACCAGCTTCCGTTTGAACGTTTGCTTTCGCTTTTAAGTATTCTGGATGAATTAGATTCGTCTGAAGAATATACAATGCTAAACGCAGATGGTTTTGCAATGGAACTGCAGACTCAGGATAACGATCGAATGAATGTGGTTTTTAATTTTGTTAAAGATAATTTTCAGCAGTCTATCGCTATCGACGAAGTTTCGAATTTAGTGAGCATGACAACGCCTTCTTTTTGTAGATATTTTAAAAAGATTTCAAACAAAACTTTTACAGAGTTTGTAAACGAATACAGATTGGTGCACGCCTCTAAACTTTTGGCCGAAAAACCGATAAGTATAAATGAGGTTTGTTACGAAAGCGGTTTTAATAATTTCAGCCACTTTAGCAAATCATTTAAACAATACACAGGTAAAAGTGCATCGCAATACCGTCACGAACACAAGATTATTATTAGTTAATAGTTTTATGTTTTTTGCCACGAATTGCACGAATTTCCACGAATTAGTTTGTGAAGAATGTTTTATGTTTTTGCCACTCCCGATAGCTATCGGGATAAAAGGATTAAAAAGATTTTAGAATCCGTTTATAAGCCACATTGAAAATAAATTCGTGAAAATTCGTGTAATTTGCGGCAAACCAATCTTATATATGTTTTTGCCACAGATTAAAAGGATTAAAAAGATTTTAGAATCCGTTTATAAGCCAAATTAAAGAATAAATTCGTGGAAATTTGTGTAATTAGTGGCAGACCAATTTTTCAAAGAAAATAATCCATAGAATCCTTTTAATCTGTGGCAGAAAAAATAACAAATCCATAATCCGATTAGTATAAAAGCTGGTCGGATTTTTCATTTAGTTTGTTCAGAAAAAAGGTATATTTACACTCCTTTAATCAAAAAAAACTATCAAAATGAAAAACCTTAAAATTTTAGTATTCTTTGTTTTTCTGTGTGTTTCGTCAATGACATACGCGGCAAAAGTAGATACTTTACAAATTGCAAGTACCGCCATGAGTAAAACCTACAAGGCGGCTGTAGTTTTACCAAATTCGTATGCAAAAAGTAAAACCGCGTTTCCGGTAATGTATTTATTGCACGGAGCATACGGACATTTTAGTGACTGGTTAAAAAATACTCCAAATAAAAAACTGGTTCAGAGTTTATCTGATCAATATAATTTAATCATTGTAATGCCCGAAGGGGAAACGTTTAGTTTTTATCTTGACAGTCCCGTAAATAAAGAAAGCCAGTTTGAAACTTTTATTACGCAGGAAGTAATTCAAAAAGTAGATAATACATATCGAACAATCAGTAATAAAAGCGGAAGGGTTATTACCGGACTTTCGATGGGCGGACACGGAGCTTTATATCTTTCTGCCAGACATCCTGATTTATTTTGCGCTGCCGGAAGTATGAGCGGGGCTGTAGATATGAGTACAATGCTTAACCGCGAATCTTCGGCGCAGGTAATAAAATTAATGCAGCCTGTTTTTGGAGACAGAAGTGACAATTCTGAATTATACGCGCAGCACGCCGTTATGGGAATGCTGGATAAAATAAAAGCAAACAAATTACCTCTAATTATTGACTGCGGAGTAGATGATTTTCTCATCGAACCCAACAGAGAATTACACCGCCGATTAGTTTATAATAAGGTAGAACACGATTATACCGAACGTCCTGGCGCACATACTTGGGAATATTGGGAAAATTCACTACCTTACCATGTATTATTTTTTAGCAAGATCTTGTTTAAAAATCAGGTTGTTGTGAAAAAATAATATAAAATTTTATTCAAAAACCGGTTTAACAAAATTTTTGGTTTGGTTTTTGGAATGCTTTTATAAACTTAAAAAAAATATATATTATGAAAAAGATACTTACGTTATTCGCAGTTGTTGGGTTATTCGCGTTTACTGGTTGCGAAGGACCAGAAGGACCGGAAGGGCCTCCGGGATATGATGCACCACTTCCTTTTGTGTTTGAAGTTACTACAGATTTTAGTGGTCCGAGTTTTGATAGAAATGTTCCAATACAAGGGATGTTTCCGAGTGATAATGTTTTAGTGTATGAATTAGTTGGTACAGCAGGAGGAGATCAATGGGCATTATTACCTCAGATATATTACTTTAATAATGGTTTAGAAACTGCTCAATATAATTTTAGTTTTTCGCAAAATAATGTTAGAATTTTTATAAAAGGTAGTTTAAGCGATTATTCTCAACTGCCAAATAGTTTTAGATTAGGAAAAACATTTAGAATTGTACTTGTTCCTGGTGATGATGGAACAAATTCTAAAAAAGTAAAAGTTGATTATTCAGATTATAATGCTGTTATAGCAAAATACAATATTGATGACAGCAATGTAAAAAAAATTAACTAAGAACTTTAAGATAAGTATAAATAAAAAAAGGAAATCATTATTGATTTCCTTTTTTTATTTAGATATAGTTAGTTTCTTTTTATAAATGTCAATTGTGAGGTATTGCCTCGACCTCTTACTCCTCCCGTTGGATTTTCAATGTTTATAAAATAGGTTCCAATAACTAAATTTGAAACATCTATACTTATTAGGTTTTCATTTACAACGGAAAAATTCACACTTACAGTTGTTCCCGTTACATTTGCTACAGAGATTTTTGTACTAGATAAAAGATAGTCGGTAGACTTATTTTCTACATATATAACAGAAGACGCCGGATTTGGATATGCAATTAACGTTGGAGTGCCGTATGTTCTTCCTGCTTGTAAATTAGTTTCATTACTATATGACTTTGAGGTGTAATTTCCGGTATTATTAATTGTATAGTTAATTGTTGCGATCCTTCTGTAGTTATAAGTAGTTTCTACAACTAAGTCTCCTCTGGTTCCAATAACAAATTGTAATGGTGCTGGAAGATAATCTTTTGATGTTGCTCCGGCAATATTTGACCAAGCGCTATATTGATTAGGTCTTGTATTTGTTATTGCTTGGCTCTGCCATTGATAAGTAGTGGTTATAGTCTGAGCATTTGGTATGTTTTCAATAACTGCTGTAGAGCCGCTTATTGTAGATGGATTCTCAATTTGTTTTAAAGTAGTATCCATAGCTAAAACCTGATCACAACATATTACATTATTGTTTTTTAGAGTTCTAGGGATAACTTTTATAACATTACTAGCATTGCTTATTCCTTTATAAAAAGCAATTCTTCTAATAACTAGATAATTGTCTTCTAGGTTTGGGATGTTTTTTAAAACTGCATATTCTAAAGTTGCAGAGTTACCGTTTTCAATTGTAATCCAATTTTTATTTGTAAAATCATCATTTTGATTTGTTTTTGCATATTGCCATTCATAACGTTCTATAGCATCAAAACTATCTCCTCTAGATTGTGGGACATGATTTGGATTTTCGAGAATATTTAGATTTACCCTTGCAGATGCTCTGTCACTATATATTTGTTTTGGGTTTGAGTCTACGATTTCAACAAAACCATTTGCATCTTTACCTCCATCAATTATAATTTCATTGAGTATTGGCGTAGGAACAATTCTGATATTTATAGCGTTACTGTCATTAAAAGGAAAGTCACTACCAAGCCTTCTCTTGAAAGTTGCGTTTTCTGTTAAATAATCAGGAATTAGGGTATTAATTTTATCGTTTGAATAGTTAGTACCAGTATAGGTTTTGTTAGGGAACTGACTATTGTCAATTTTAAGCCATGAAACAGAAACTTTATTAGGGGCAAGAGTAGAACCTACTATTGGAGCAGGTCTGTCTCCGTATCTAATTACTTGATCACAACATATAGTGTTTTTGAAATTTGGATCAGGTGGTGTTACTGGAGGAGTTACTGGAGGCGTTGTAGTACTGCCATTTTTTATAACAGAAACATTGTTGCTTTTATAAACTATACCTGAATTGCTTTTGTACTGTGCTAATATGTATCCTCCGGTAGTATTGAAATTACTTAGAGTTAAATTGATTACAAAGCTTATTGTGGCTGTATTTCCTCCGATAAAGTTTGTTACTCTTTCAAAGCCACCTTCAGTTACAATGGGTGTGATTGCTGAATCTTTTGTATATAAAATACTTAGAGTGCCTTCACTGCCTACAGGTACTGGTGATTCTATTTTTACTGATAATGAAACAGTAGATCTGTCTACTGATTCAAGATTTATAGGGCTTGTACTAATTACACTTTTATTATTGACAACAAGTGGTGTAAGTATGACCTTTTGTCCTATTGCTATTGAGCTGAAAAATAATAAAATAAATAAATAAAGATAATTTTGTTTCATAAATAAGAATTAAATTAATAATTCTATAAATGTACTTGTTTATGTTTATTTTCTTATAATTATAAATAAAAACATAAGATTATTATTAAAATTTATTGTTTTTGTGAAATAAATTATTTTTTAAAAATAAAAAAGAGAAAATCATTACGATTTTCTCTTCTTATAAGTATATTTTGAAATGATATTACAAATCAGAATCAGTAAGTTCTTTTTCTTTTCCAAATTTAAGCGAAACCAAAATTCCAACTAAAAGCGAAAGTGCAATAAATCCTAACGAAGCCCATTCTGGAACGTGAATCCATTCGTGTAAAAGCATTTTTAAACCTACGAATGCTAAAATAGCTACTAAGCTATATTCTAAGAAACTGAATTTTGCCAGCATATTTGCCAGGAAGAAATACATAGAACGTAAACCTAAAATGGCAAAAATATTAGAACTAAATACTAAAAACGGATCAGAAGTAATGGCTAAAATTGCCGGCACGCTGTCAACAGCAAATAAAACGTCCATAACTTCAATTACGATCAAAGCAACGAAAAGCGGCGTTGCGGCCTTTTTTCCTTTTTCGGTTAAAATGAAAAATTTCTCATGCTCCATGTGAGACGTAATCGGGATAATTTTCCCTAATGTTTTGTATACAAAAGAATCTTTAGGGTTAAAATCTTCATCTTCTCCAGAAAACAACATTTTTATAGCAGTAAATACTAAGAATGCTCCAAAAACATAGGTTGTCCATGTAAATTTATTAATCAGCATAACACCGAAGAAAATCATTAAACCACGAAAAACAATCGCGCCTAAAATTCCCCAGAATAAAACACGGTGCTGGTACTTTTGCGGAATTTTAAATGAAGCGAAAATAATTGCAATTACAAATATGTTGTCAACGCTTAAAGATAATTCGATTAAATAACCCGTAATAAACTTCATCGAAGCCACGGCAGGCTTTAAGCCGTCGGGATTTGCAATATAATCTGTCGTGTAAAGCCAATAGATAACGCCTGAAAACAAAAAGGATAAAGTAACCCAAATCAAGGTCCATTTACTGGCTTCTTTGGTGCTGATAATATGCGGTGTTTTGTTGAATACACCTAAATCTAAAGCAAGAATAAAAACTACGGCCAATAAAAAGAGAGTCCAGACTATCATGATGGTTTTTTTAAATGAATTACAAAGATAAGTTTTGAAGTTTAAATTAAAAATTATTTATAAGAAAGGTACTTTTAAAATTAAGCAATTTTGTGAGATGGTGGATGTAAAAGGTTAGAAGGACAGTTGTGGTTTGTTAGAACTTTGTCAAAGTTTAAACTTTGACAAAGTTTAGCGCAATCTTGTCATTCCGAGGAACGAGGAATCGCACTAGTAATTCCGCAAAGAAAGTCGCCAATCTTTGTAGAGTTTCGTGTGCGATTGCTTCGCCAGTTCACTATCGCTCGTGTCCTCGTTCCTCGGAATGACAAGATTGCGTTTGTACGTTGTTTTTTAGAAATAATAAAGAAAACCTGTTTAAACCAGCGTCATCTGCGTGCCATTACACAAACTTACTTTTTCTTAGTGTGATTGCTTCGTTCCTCGCAATGACAAAAAAAAGTGCCAACAATTACGATGGCACTTTTAGGATATATTCTAAGCTTTGAATTATAGCGCTGATTTAACAGTTTTGATAATTCTAGCAGCGATTTTGTATGGATCTCCGTTTGAAGCTGGTCTTCTGTCTTCTAACCAACCTTTCCATCCTTTTTGAACAGTCATCAAAGGAATTCTGATAGAACATCCTCTATCTGAAACTCCATAAGAGAAATCGTGAATAGAAGCAGTTTCGTGTTTACCAGTTAAACGTTGGTCATTGTAAGCTCCGTAAACCGCGATATGCTCAGCAGTAACAGGACGGAAAGCCTCACAAATTCTTTCGTAAGTAGCTTGGTCTCCACATGTTCTTAACACCTCGTTAGAGAAGTTAGCATGCATTCCAGAACCATTCCAGTCAGTATCTCCCAGAGGTTTTGGGTGATACTCAATATAGTAACCATATTTCTCAGTCAAACGATCTAATAAGTAACGAGCAACCCAGATTTCGTCTCCGGCTTTTTTAGCACCTTTAGCGAATAATTGGAATTCCCATTGTCCGCAGGCAACCTCTTGGTTAATACCTTCAAAGTTAATTCCGGCAGCGATACATAAATCAGCATGTTCTTCTACTAATTTTCTTCCGTGAGTGTTTTTTCCACCTACAGAGCAGTAGTACATACCTTGTGGAGCAGGATAACCTCCAACAGGGAAACCTAATGGCAATAAAGTTTTAGTATCCATGATGAAATATTCTTGTTCGAATCCAAACCAGAAATCATCATCCTCATCATCAATAGTAGCTCTACCGTTAGAGGGGTGTGGAGTTCCATCAGCGTACATAACTTCAGACATTACTAAATATCCGTTAATACGAGTTGGATCTGGATAAATTGCAACAGGAACTAACAAACAGTCAGATGAACCACCTTCAGCTTGTTTTGTTGACGAACCATCAAATGACCAATTTCCAAGTTCTTCTAATGTTCCTTTGAAATTTTCGTGTTCTTCAACTTTAGTTTTACTTCTAAGATTTTGAGTTGGTTCGTATCCATCTAACCAAATGTACTCTAACTTAATTTTAGCCATAATAATATAAATTTATTTTTTTTGTTTTTTCGCTGGGTCAAATATAGATTTATTTTTTTAGTCCTAAAAATTAGGGGGCTATTTTGTTGGGCGAAGTATAATTTTTTTGAGAAGCGCAATTTTGATAGGGGTATATTCTAAAAAAAGCAATTTTAAATACTTAAAAAAAATAAATTCGTAAAAATAAGGGTAACTTTTTGAATTTTAGGGTTAAGAAATTATGAAAAAATGTTTATTTAATGAATAATACTGAGCTTTTTTGTTATATTTCTTTACAACATAATCACTATTCTTTAAAAAAGGCTTCATACGTTAAAAATTCTGCTTATAAAATTCTCAATTTTAAGTTTAAAAAAGGGGCTTTTATTGTTTATATTTGTTGCTCATTTTTTTAGTGAAAATTATTACGAATTTTTAAAATTATATACATGTCAACATTACGTTTCCAAGCTTTACAAGAAGCTTCTACAAGAAAGCCGGTACACTTTGAAGAAATTGATAAGAAATCGAATCTTTTTGGATCAAATGTGTTTAATGAGAAAGCAATGAAGCAGTTTTTAACTTCAGATGCTTTAAAAGGAGTAAGAGATGCCATTCAACACGGAACGAAAATAGAACGTAAACTGGCAGATTATATCGCCATGGGAATGAAAGAATGGGCATTAGCAAAAGGAGTGACGCATTACACGCACTGGTTTCAGCCATTAACAGGAACTACTGCCGAAAAACACGATGCTTTTTTTGAAACTTCATATGATGGAAGTGACCCTGTGGAGAAATTTGGCGGAGCGCAATTAGTACAACAAGAACCAGATGCGTCAAGTTTTCCTAACGGAGGAATCAGAAATACATTTGAAGCAAGAGGATACACAGCCTGGGACCCAACTTCGCCAGCCTTTATATATGGTACAACTTTATGTATTCCAACCGTTTTTATTGCTTATACAGGTGAAGCCTTAGATAATAAAATACCTTTATTAAGAGCATTATCTGCAATTGACGAAGCGGCTACAGAAGTTTGTAAATATTTTGATAAAAACGTAAAAAAAGTAACGGCAACTTTAGGATGGGAACAAGAGTATTTCCTTATTGATAAAGCTTTGGCAAATTCACGCCCAGACTTAGTAATGACAGGAAGAACTTTATTAGGACATACATCTGCAAAAGGACAACAGTTAGACGACCATTATTTCGGATCTATTCCAACTCGTGCTCTTACTTATATGAGAGATTTAGAGCAGGAATGTATGTTATTGGGAATTCCGGTAAAAACACGTCATAACGAAGTTGCGCCAAATCAGTTTGAGTTGGCACCAATTTTTGAAGAAACCAATCTGGCCGTAGACCATAACTCTTTATTAATGGATGTGATGCAGAGAGTGGCAGAACGTCATGATTTTAAAGTGTTATTTCACGAAAAACCATTTAAAGGAGTAAACGGTTCAGGAAAACATAATAACTGGTCATTAGCAACAGATACCGGAGTTAACTTATTAAGTCCGAGTAAAACACCAATGAGCAATTTGCAGTTTTTGACTTTCTTTATCAATACCATAAAAGCAGTAAACGATAATGAAACTTTATTAAGAGCTTCTATAGCAACAGCAAGTAACGATCATAGATTAGGTGCAAATGAAGCGCCGCCGGCAATTATGTCTGTTTTTATTGGAGCGCAGTTAACAAAAGTTTTATCTGAATTAGAAAGCGTAACAACCGGAAAACTTTCTCCAGAAGAAAAAACAGATTTAAAATTAAACGTTGTTGGTAAAATTCCAGACGTATTATTAGATAATACAGACAGAAACAGAACTTCGCCTTTTGCTTTTACAGGAAATAAATTTGAGTTTAGAGCTGTTGGTTCAAATTCAAACTGTTCAAACGCAATGACAACTTTAAATGCTATTGTAGCAAAACAATTAATAGATTTTAAAAATGAAGTAGAGAACCTGATCGAGTCAAAAGACATGAAAAAGGACGATGCTATTTTTAATGTTTTAAGAGAATACATCAAACAATCTAAAAAAATTCTTTTTGAAGGCGATGGTTATAGCGAAGCTTGGGAAAAAGAAGCTGCAAAAAGAGGTTTGAGCAATTTTAAAACAACTCCGGAAGCGATAAAAGCGAAAGTTTCTAAACAAGCTTTAGATTTATTTGCTGAATTAGGAATTTTTAATCACGTTGAAGCCGAAGCTCGTTATGAAATTGAATTAGAAGAATATACTAAGAAAATCCAAATTGAAGGAAGAGTTCTAGGAGACATTGCCAGAAATCATGTAATTCCAACGGCTATTCGTTACCAAAATACATTAATTGAAAATGTAAAAGGTTTAAAAGAAATCTTCGGAAAAGAATTTGAAACTATTGCAAAAGAACAAATTACTTTAATCAAAGAAATTTCTGGTCATATTGAAGGAATCAATTCTAAAGTTTTGGCCATGACCAATGAAAGAAAAAAAGCAAATCAGTTAACAGATGGTCAAAAAATGGCCGAAGCGTATTGCAATACTGTAAAGCCATATTTTGAAGATATCCGTAATCACTGTGATAAATTAGAATTATTAGTGGATGACGAAAGCTGGACATTAACAAAATACAGAGAATTATTGTTTACTAAATAGTTTTTTTTAAGCCACGAATTGCACGAATTTTCACGAATTTGTTTTTTTACTATTTTCTATAAAATATTTAAAACATGCAAAAATCATCCAATAAGGATGATTTTTGTTTTTTAAGAAAAAAAGATTCGTGAAAATTCGTGTAATTCGTGGCAAAACTTTTTTTGAATCCTATATACCTGAATACCTAAAGAATTAAAAAAAGGGATTATCTTTGCACCACATCAACACAAACTAATTTTCATGAGTTCAGATTCTAGCAAAAGATATGCACAAAGAGGTGTTTCGGCATCAAAAGAAGACGTACATAACGCTATAAAAAATATTGACAAAGGTTTATTTCCGCAGGCATTCTGTAAAATTGTTCCTGATTATTTAACTCAGGACAACGACCACTGCTTAATTATGCATGCCGACGGAGCGGGTACAAAATCATCTTTGGCTTATATGTATTGGAAAGAAACCGGAGATCTTTCGGTTTGGAAAGGAATTGCTCAGGATGCTTTAATCATGAATATTGACGATTTATTATGTGTTGGGGCAACCGATAATATTTTACTTTCTTCAACCATTGGAAGAAATAAAAACTTAATACCGGCTGATGTTATTTCTGCAATCATCAACGGAACCGAAGAATTAATCAATGAATTAAAATCTTTTGGAGTAACGATTCATTCAACTGGAGGTGAAACTGCTGATGTGGGAGATGTTGTTCGTACAATCATTGTTGACTCAACTGTTACAGCTCGTATGAAACGTGCTGATGTGGTAGACAATGCTAATATCAAAGCTGGAGACGTAATTGTTGGTTTGGCTTCTTTTGGACAAGCAACTTACGAAAAAGGATATAACGGAGGAATGGGAAGTAACGGATTAACTTCTGCACGTCACGACGTTTTTGGAAAATATCTGGCTAAAAAATATCCTGAAAGTTACGATGCAGCTGTTCCCGAAGAATTAATTTATTCTGGTCAGGTAAATTTAACTGATGAAGTTGAAAACAGCCCAATAAACGCAGGTCAGTTGGTACTTTCACCAACTAGAACTTACGCACCAATTATCAAGAAAATTTTAGATAAATACACTCCAAACGAGATTCACGGAATGGTGCATTGCAGCGGAGGCGCACAGACTAAAATTTTACATTTCGTTCAGAATTTACACATTATAAAAGATAATTTATTTCCGGTTCCGCCATTGTTCAAGTTAATTCAGGAACAATCAAAAACGGATTGGAAAGAAATGTATCAGGTTTTCAACTGCGGTCACCGTATGGAACTTTATGTTCCTGAAAACATTGCACAGGATATTATCGAGATTTCAAAAACATTCAATGTTGATGCCCAAATCGTAGGTAGAGTAGAAGCAGCCGATGCTAAAAAACTAACAATCACCAGCGAATACGGAACATTCGAATATTAAATTTTATTCACCATATAAGTAATATAAGTTCATTTTAAACTGAGCAGAATTGATTGTCAGGTTGAGCGAAGTCGAAGCCCTTTTCTAATTGGCAAGCAATGACATTCATTTATATTTTCTTATATCACTTATATGGTTTAAAAACATACACCTCATTATGTACGAACTGCTTTTTTGGAGATACTTAGACGAAATTTACCTGAACCATCATGAGGTTTACGAAGCTCTTGTTGAAAAAGAAGAAGTTGACGGCCTTGAAAAACTTCCTGTTAAGGTAATTATCAATCGTATCAATTCTGTTTTTTCAAAATGGGAAAGAGTTGATGAAAACAGTTGGAAAAATAATGCAGGAAAAGGAGCGTTTCAGGTTATTACCACTCCGCAAAGTATTAAAATTGATTGTTATGGAACCGAAGGAAAAACCATGAATCAGTTAGTAGACTTGATGGGAGAATTCAAATGTCCGCTTTACGATCCGCAGGTTCCGGAGCGTTATGATGAAATGAGTGAGTAGTTTTTTGTGAATATTTCATAAATAATTGTAAATGTATAGTTCCTACGGAACATTTTTCTCGGGAGGTATTATTTTTCTACCGATATTATACTCCTAGCGGAGTAAGATATTATAAGTAAATATCTCGTAGAGATTAAATATCGGTAGATATGACGTATTTACAGGTTTCACATTGTCCCGTAGGGACTACATTTTTACTCAAAGAATGTCTGGAAATATTTAACTAATCGAAATAAACCAATGAACCAAACATCAAATTTCAATTTCACAGATAATATAATTTTAGAAGACGACTTCGTTTTATTACGTCCTATTCAGGAATCAGATGTAGAAAATTTACTGGAAATTTCTCTCAACGAACCAGAAACCTGGAAATATTCTTTAGTTGGAGCAGAAGGAAAAGACAACTTGATCAACTACATACAATTGGCAATAAAAGAAAGAGAAGATAAAAAAGAATTTCCTTTTATTGTTTTTGATAAAAAATCTCAAAAATACGCCGGTTCAACGCGTTTTTATGATATCAAACTTGATTTCAAAACTTTACAATTAGGTTATACGTGGTACGGATCAGCTTTTAGAGGAACCGGACTAAACAAACACTGCAAATTTTTATTACTTCAATTCGCTTTTGAAACCCTTGGAATGGAGCGAGTAGAATTTCGTGCCGATAATAATAACGAAAGAAGCATCGCCGCAATGAAAAGCATTGGCTGTAAAGTCGAAGGTGTTTTAAGAAGCAACATGCCAACACGAGACGGAAATGTTCGTCGTGATTCTATCGTTTTAAGTATTCTAAAAAACGAATGGTTTGATGAGGTGAAAGAAAATCTAAAACGTAAGCTTTAAAAAGGAGCCACCAGGCTCGATTCATATTGTAGGGCCGGCTTTTAATCCGGTTTAAAAACCAATATGTGAAAAAAATATGATTCATCTATATTTATAATATTATAATTCATAACCGTTTATTGGCAATGGCTCTAAATGGCTAGATTCATTTTTAAACTGGATTGAAATCCAGCCCTACAATATAAACCGTTCCTTCGGAACTCTTATTTATTGCGTATAATTTTTAAATGGATTAAAATCCATTGCATTTTCATAGATCGAACCAATTGAACATAATCATATTAAAGGACCGTTAGGCTCGATTCATATTGTAGAGCTGGATTTTAATCCGGTTTAAAAGAATGGACAATATAAAAACAGCCACTAGGCTCGGTTGTTATATTTATATTTTAAAATTTAAATTTTTTAAAACTATATTTTATCGTAATTTTCTGAACGAAACAATTACAGAAAATTACCCAATGAATATTTTACAAAAACCTGCTTTTATTATTGCATTTGGAACTTTAATGTTTGCTTTTACAGCAAATACAAATGCTCAAAAAAAAGAAAACAGCCTTAAAAATTTGATTCAATATGTTGATCCAATGATTGGAACAGCAAAAATGGGACATACTTATCCGGGAGCAACAGTGCCTTTTGGGAGCGTACAATTAAGCCCCGAAACCGATACCATTGCTTATAGTTTAAACGGAAAATACAATGGTGAAGTTTATAAATATTGTGCAGGATATCAATACGAAGACAAAACGATTGTAGGTTTCAGCCACACCCATTTTAGCGGAACAGGTCATTCTGATTTAGGAGATTTTCTAATTATGCCAACAACCGGAAAATTGCAATTGAATCCCGGTGTTGCTTCAAAACCTTTATCAGGCTATAGATCTGCATTTTCACATTCGACAGAAAAAGCAGAACCTGCGTATTACAGCGTTCTTCTGGAAGATCATAATATTAAAGCTGAATTGACTGCAACAACAAGAGTAGGAATGCATCAATATACTTTTCCAAAATCAGATGAAGCGCATATTATTCTGGATCTGACTTCGGGAATTTACAATTACGATAAAAAAAATGTCTGGACTTTTGTACGTGTAGAAAACGATACTTTAATTACAGGATATCGCCAGACAAACGGCTGGGCGAGAACGAGAACCGTTTATTTTGCTATGTCTTTTAGTAAACCAATCAAAAGTTACGGACAGGCCGCACAGGAAAAAAGTGTTTACAGAGGTTTTTGGGGAAGATTTGATCAAACGAAAAATTTCCCTGAAATGGCAGGACAAAACTTAAAATTGTTCTTTGATTTTGATACAAACGAAGGCGAAAAAATCAAAATCAAAATGGCTTTATCACCTGTAAGTTCTGCAGGAGCATTAGAAAACATGAAAAAAGAAATTCCGGATTGGGATTTTGAACGCGTTAAAAAACAAAGTCAGGAAGTTTGGAATAAAGAATTGAATAAAGTTCAGGTTGAAACGATTCAAAAAGAAGATTTGGTTAACTTTTATACTGCAATGTATCATGCATTTTTAGGACCAACAGAATACATGGACTTAGATCGAAATTACAAAGGTATTGATATGAATGTTCATAAAGCAGAAAACTTTACAAATTATACCAGTTATTCGCTTTGGGATACGTATAGAGCTTTGCACCCGTTATTCAATATTGTGCAACCGAAAAGAAACACGGATATGGTAAGTTCAATGCTGGCGCATTCAGATCAAAGTGTGCATAAAATGCTTCCGATATGGTCGCATTATGCGAATGAAAACTGGTGTATGATTGGGTATCATTCGGTTTCTGTTGTGGCAGATGCAATTGTAAAAGGCAATACAAATTTTGATGCAGAAAAAGCACTTCAAGCTTGTGTTAATACTGCAAAAGTGCCTTACTATGATGGCTTAGAATTTTATATGAAGAAAGGTTATGTTCCTGAAGATAAAAATGGTGCTTCGGTTTCGAAAACTTTAGAATATGCTTATGATGACTGGGCAATTGCGCAGGCAGCGAAGAAATTGGGTAAAACAGATATTTATAATGAATTCATCGAAAGATCGAAGAATTATAAAAATGTTTATGACGAGAAAACTGGTTTCATGCGTCCTAAATTAAACGATGGAACTTTCAAAAAAGAATTTGATCCGCTTGATACACACGGACAGGGTTTTATCGAAGGAAATTCATGGAATTATAGTTTATACGTTCCGCAAGATCCTGCTGATATGATAAAAATGATGGGTGGAAATGAAAAGTTTAAAGTTCGTTTAGATTCATTGTTTAATATGCATTTACCGGATAAATATTTTGAAAACACAGAAGATATTACAAGAGACGGAATCATTGGGAATTATGTTCACGGAAATGAACCTTCACATCACGTAGTTTATTTGTATAACTGGACAGATTCACCTTGGAAATCACAAGATAAAATCAGAATGATTCTTAAAAAAATGTACCGAAACGGAGCTGATGGTTTAGGAGGAAATGACGATTTCGGACAAATGAGTGCCTGGTATATTTTCAGCAGTTTAGGATTTTATCCTGTTGCTCCGGGTTCTGATGAATATGCATTAGGAAGTCCGCTGGTTAAAAAAGCTGTTTTTAATTTAGAAAACGGAAAAAACTTTGAAGTTGAAACCTTAAATCAATCGGATAAAAATGTATTTGTGAGTAAGGTTTTGCTGAATGGAAAAGAAATTTCAAGACCTTTCCTGAAACATGCAGATGTTATTAATGGTGGTAAAATTACTTTTTACATGAGTGCAAAACCGAATAAAAAGAATTATCAAAATTAAGATGGACCACGGATTTTACTGGTGAAACGGGTTTACACTGATGTTTATTTAATCTAATGTCACCCTGAGCGAAGTCGAAGGGCTTTTACGACGAAAACGGGCTTCGACTTCGCTCAGCCTGACTATAAAGCAAAATTGAATTCGTGAAAATTCGTGAAATTCGTGGCAAAAAAATAAACGTAAAAAGGCTTCGACTTCGCTCAGCCTGACAGAAAGGGACTCATCCTGAAAAGAGAACAAAATTAAAATTCAAGAAAATTTGCGTAATTCGGGGCGGAACAACAAAAAACTTCACGAAATTTGCACTTCAAATAAAGACAATCAATATGAAAATAAATTTAAAATCAGGAATTGATAAACTGCTTTTCGGAATGAAGCAGAATGATGTTACAGCTGTTTTAGGAAAACCTGATAAAAACTATAAAGATGAAGATGACAATGTGATTTTTGTATACAACGCACACAAAATCAGATTGACATTTTATGAAGAAGAAGATTTAAAATTAGGCTATTTAGTAGCTTCAAGCAATGATTTGGAAGTTTTCGGATTCAAAATAATCGGAAGAAAAATTGCTGATGTAAAGAAAGATTTTGCTGCAAAAGGAATTACAAAATATACTCAGGAAACTTTTGATACTTTCGAAAATTACTTCAACGAAGACAATTGGTTTATTCTTCAAACGGAATTTGATGAGGTTGTAAAATTTGAAATTGGTGCAATTATCAATGATAAAGATGAGTTTGCCTGGAAGTTTCCGGTTAAGAAATAATTAGGCTTTTAAAAACCTTTGTCAAAGTTTTAAACTTTGACAAAGGTGAGATACAATATTGTCAGGCTGAGCGAAGTCGAAGCCCTCAACAGTGAGGATTTGACTTACGTGACTTCGACTTCGCTCAGTCTGACAAACGGAACAAATAATCACAAAAAAACCGACAATCGCTTGTCGGTTTTTTTATGGGTTTAAAAGAAATTATCCTTTTAACCATGCATTTTTAAGTTTCTCTTTTGAAGCATCAGTTGCTTTAAAAGTTTCAGTTTCTTCAAATGGTAGTTTTACAGTTCCTTTTATGGTTTCTTCTTTACCATCACGTTTTATTTTTAAAGTAATTGGATCATTTTCTTTCCAGTTTTCACTTGCACCAATAAGTTCGTAAATGTTTTCTAAAGAATAAGCTTTGTTATTTACTGCTAAAATAATATCGCCTCCTTTTAAGTTTAAGTTTTTGAAGAAATCGTTTAGTTCAACATCAGGACGAACTGCGATTTCTTTTGTCTGTTTATCAATTTTGATATAAGGCGTTTGTCCTTTTAAGAAAACAGCTCCGGTTTTTTTCTCCATTGCTTTTGTTACACCAACTTTAGCCAAATAAAAATCGTAAGGAATTGGAGTTGTTCCCGCTACATATTTGTTTAAGAAATCCCCAACTTCAGGATAAGTCAATTGTGTGATTTTAGCAAATAATTCATTATCGTTGAATGGTTTTTCAACACCATATTCAGTTGATAATTTATGCATTAAATCAAGAATTCCTCTTTCACCGTTGCTTTTTTCTCTAATGATAATATCGATACACATTCCAATCAGCGCTCCTTTTTGGTACACGTTTAAGTATTGATCTTTATAGGGTTGTTCTAAAACATTAGCACTCATTTTAGTAAATGACATTGTATCATCTAATTTTTTTGCCTGCTCAATTTTATCTGCAATTCTAGTGTAGAATTCTCCTTCATTAATTAAACCCTGGTTGATTTGGAAAAGATTTGCAAAATATTCTGTTACACCTTCGTACATCCATAAATGCTCAGACATTTTTGGGTCATTATAATCAAAATACTGGATTTCTTTTGAGTGAACTGTCAATGGAGTTACAATGTGGAAAAACTCATGAGAAACAACATCTTTCATTGATTCTACTAATCTTTCTTTTGGCATAGATTCAGGAAGTACAACTGTAGTAGCAGTTGGATGTTCTAAAGCTCCAAATCCGTGTGCATCGTCTTTTGCCATGCTTGATAAATACAATAATACAGTATACTTTTTATTAGCATTTACTTTACCTAAAAAGTTTTTCTGAGCCGTCATCATTGTTTTCATTTCAGGAGTAATACTTTCTGCAGTAAATTTTCCAGTTGGAGAATAAACAGCAATTAAAATATCCATTCCGTTAACGTTGAAAGTAGTGTAATCTGGTTTAGAATACATAATTGGATTTTCAACTAAAACAGCATAACGAGTCGTTGTAAAAACATCGCTTGTTTTGCTTGCATCTTCATCAGTCATTGAAGTTGCGCCCCAAAGTGTTTCAGGATGTGTAATGGTAACTTTGTACGGAATTTCTAGTTTGTCTTTGAAATACCCAACAAAACCATGTGTATTTACTAAGAAATTTTCTCCGGCTTTGATGTTTGTTCCTGCAGGTGAGAAAACATCATCATTACCAAATCCGGTACCTTTTTCAGTGTCAAAAGTATCATTAACTAAATAAGTAATTTTTTTAAGCGTTTTAGCATTAGCAATCGACCATGAATTATCGCCAATTCTGGTTACAGTTAATGCATTTCCTTTAGCATCATAAGCTTTAAAATCCTCTGAGTATTTTCCGTAGTTATCAGTAGAATAAGTTCCTGGAACTGTTTTTGGAATACTGTAGATAATTTCATCTGTTTTAATTGCAGGAGGCGTTACAGTTACCAAAACTTTATCGTCTTTTACATCAACAAGATTGATGTTGACGTCTACGACATTTTTTTCAGAAACTGAAGAACTTCCTGTTTTACAGCTCCAAAGCGTTACTGCAAGAGCTAAAGTGTAAAGTATTTTTTTCATTTGTTTATGTTTAGTTATACCTATCAGACTAGAAAATTACAAAATAGTTACAAAATCATTGTAAAAAGTTATAAATAAAAAAAAACTCCTGCTTTTACAGGAGTTTTAAATCTTAGTCAAATTTATTTTTAATATAATATTTACCATCCAAGTCTTCGTCAAAATCATCAATTTTAATAGGCTTTGGTTTAGGTTTATTCGCTATAGCCTTCTTTTTCCACATCTCAAATTTTTCAAGAGGCATTTTCTTCTTCATTATTTCAAGAACTTCTTTTTCTTCCAATCCAAACTCTTTTTTTATGATTTCAAATGGATTTCTTTCTTCTAAGGCTAACGAAACAAGTCTTTCCGTTTGTTCCCAATTCAATTCTTTGCGGTTACTCTTTTTCATCTCGTGAAAATTAATTCAAAATAGAGGGTTAATGATTAATAGATTGATTTTCATTTTATATATCAATATTAATAAAAAAAATAATTAGTTGGTACGCCCAGGTATATTTTTTTTTATTGATTTTTAGTGTTTTTTGCAGATCTTGTTTTCTGAAACGGAATTTGCAATAAATTTTTCAACTGGTTGTTTTCTTCGGCAAGCATATGAGTATCTACACCGTAAATTAATTGATCTTTTGGTAAATAGGTATAAGTACCGAAAAGCCTGTCCCAGACAGAAAAAATATTGCCATAATTGCTATCAGTATAAGGCAGTACATAATGATGATGCACTTTATGCATATTGGGAGAAACTATAAAATAACTTAGGAATAAATCCAGTTTATTTGGCAACGAAATATTGGCATGATTAAATTGTGAGAATATAACAGACAAAGATTGATATAAAAATACCATCCACATTGGGCTGCCTACGATTAATACGCCAAGTGTTGTAAACACAAAACGAATTACGCTCTCTCCCGGATGATGCCTGTTTGCTGTTGTGGTATCAATCCAGGTATCAGTATGATGAATTATGTGAAAACGCCATAAAAACTTTATTTTATGTTCTATAAAATGAACTAAATAAGCACCAATTAAATCTAATAAAAGCAGACCAATAATAGTATAAAGCCAAATAGGAATTTGAGTAAGCCATTGTAAAATCCCGAAATTATTTTCAGTGGTCCAGCTGGCCGTTTTTATTAAAATAAAAGCCAGAATAAAATTGACAATAATAGTGGTAATGGTAAAAAAGATATTGATTCCCGCATGATGCCATTTTCTATATTGCATTTGAAACAAAGGGAAAGTATTTTCTATTACCCAAAAAAGTGTAATCCCGCCAATTAAGATAAGACTCCGGTGTGAAGACGGAATAGTGCTGAAATAAGAAATAATTTCGTTCATAACCAATTAGATTTGAGTTGAAATGAAGCTTTCTTTTTTCGATTTTATCTAAAGAAAAAGAGAAAACCAAATATAAATATATCTGATTTTCTCTTTAAATTTTATAATTGGTTAAAATTTTTATGCTTTTTTAATCAAACTAATAATAAATAGTAAAATCCATGCACCTCCAACAGCAATTAAAATCTGCCATAAAAGTCCGCCGCCGCCAATACCAAGTTTAGCTGCAAGCCATCCTCCAAATATACCGCCAAGGATTCCAACAATGATATTACCAATTAAACCAAAACCAGCACCTTTCCAGATTTGACCGGCAAGCCATCCTGAAATTGCACCAATAATTAAAAAATATATAAAACTCATATTAGGATAAGTTGATTAGTTAGTGTGATCTTCTTCGTTTTTCTGTAAAAGGAGTTTATAAATAAATCCTGCTGCAACAGCACCTAAAATTGGCGCGACCCAAAACAGCCAGACCTGCGAAAGCGGTTCTCCGCCCGCAAAAATTGCCTGAGATAATGATCTTGCAGGATTTACAGAAGTATTTGTAATTGGAATACTTATTAAGTGAATTAAAGTTAATCCTAAACCAATTGCAATTCCGCAGAAGTTAGTGTTTGCACATTTATCTGTACTTCCTAAAATGATCAATAAGAAAAATAAAGTCAATACAAATTCAGCAATAAAAGCAGCCTGTAATGAATATCCATCTGGAGAAAATGCCCCAAAACCATTTGATGCAAAAGCTCCGGCTTTAGTATTATCGATTATAAATCCTGCTTTTCCTGATGCAATTGTATATAATGTTCCCGCAGCAGCAATTGCACCAATACATTGCGCAATTATGTAAGGAATAAGATCTTTGGCAGGAAATCTTCCCCCAGCCCATAAACCAAATGAAACAGCCGGATTAAAATGTCCGCCCGAAATATGTCCAACAGCGTAAGCCATTGTCAAAACAGTTAAACCAAATGCTAAAGCAACCCCTGCAAACCCAATTCCTAATTCAGGATAACCGGCAGCAAAAATGGCGCTTCCACAACCTCCAAAAACCAGCCAATAAGTTCCGAAAAACTCTGCAAACAATTTTTTCATAATAAAATAATTTAAGATTAATAGATTTGATTGTTATAGGGTATATTGGAATGCCCAAACTATCAAAACGATTTGTAAGAGCAAACGTACAAATAAAATCCATTTTGGTAAACCAAAACCCGCTTTTTTATTTTGAAACATATATAAATTGGCAGGGAATATTGCAATCAATAATGCAATAATTCCCCATGCAGCATATTGCGTAGTAAGAGAGAACATTAATAAAATCCCCAATAAAATTTCGGCGATTCCGCTTAAAGTATTGAGTATTTGAGGGTTTTTAAAAAATGGAGGAATGATTTTAATGTACATTCCGGGTTTTCGAAAATGATTAAATCCGGCAAGTATATAAAGTATCGCCATTAAATATAAGTGCCAGGGTAAGTTCATGATAATTAATTATTTATAACGAAATTATAAAAAAATTAACACTTATTACATTACAAGACAGCTTTTTTTAATAAGATGCTAAAAAACCTTAAATTTTGCGTTTGAAATTTACATTCATAATAATGATTGCCAGAATGATAAGAACAATTCCAACCCATTGTGTAAAAATCACTTTTTCATTTAAAAGTACATAGGCCATCATTACTGAAACCGGGAGTTCTAATGCAGAAACGATACTTCCTAAACCAATTCCGGTTAATGGAAAACCTAAATTCATTAAAAGAGGCGGAATTATGGTTCCGAATAATGATAAAACAATTCCCCATTTCAGGAAAATTGCCAGATTGAAAGGGGTAACCTGGGTAAAAAATCCAAAAGTAAATACAATTACAGCACCGCCAAGAAGCATATATAAACTACGCTGAGCAGAAGAAATTCCTGTAGCTACACGATTTGCTGTAAACATTGTGGTTGTAAACGAAGCTGCGGCCAAAACTCCCCAAACAATTCCGCGCCAGTCTAGAGCAATATCATTATGGATAATATTAGTTGCCAAAACGGTTCCTATTAAGACAATAAAAACGGCTATAACTTTTTGTTTAGAGGGTAATTTTTTTTCTAAAATCATTTCAAGTAAAACTCCCATCCAAACGGTCTGCATTAATAAAACGATACCAATAGAAATGGGAATAAATTTAACAGCCAGATAATAGAACAAACTTGTCATTCCTAAAGAAGTACCGGCAAGCATTAAATGAAATATATTCTTTGAAGTAGCTTTTACTACTTTTTCTTTATTTTTTACTTTTTGAAAAGCGTTGATAATCAAAATACCAATTATTCCAAGTACAAATTGAGAGGTTGTTACTTCGGCAGTTGTATATCCTTCAGAATAAGCCATTTTTACAAAAGTGGCTAACATTCCGTAAGTTGTAGCTCCTAAAGCAACTAAAAATACTCCCTTTAATACGTTATTTTGTGACATTTTGATTGTTTATTTTAAAAAATTCAAGCCGGCAAAGGTAAGTTATTTTGTTTAAGAATTAATAGAAAATGTATACAAACGTTATCAATGTACATATTGATGAAGCATTATTAGATTTAATTTTAAATATTTGACAGAATTTAAGAAAATGAAAAAAGCCACCAAAAACTAAATTTTGATGGCTGTATTATATTCTAAAAAGAATTTAAAATCTTATTTAGGCTGATTTTGATATGTTTCAATTTCAAAAACCAAAGTAGCGTTTGGTGGAATAACTCCTCCGGCACCTTGCGCTCCGTAAGCTAAATTTGCAGGAAGAAAGAAAATTGCTTTTTCACCATCTGTCATTAAATCAAGAGCTTCGATGAAACCAGGAATCATACCGTCTTTTTTACCAACAGTAAAAGGAAAAGCTTTATATCCGCCCTGAGCGTCTCTGTTTGCATCATATTTTCCGTATGCTTTAGCTACATCAGTTATGCTGCTGTCAAAAAGATTTCCGTCTTCAAAATATCCTGCATAATGAAAAAAGATATTAGAACCTTCAGCACCTTTTACACCCGTTCCGTTTTTAGTAACTACATATTTTAAACCAGATGCAGTTGTAGTTGCTTTAGCTTTTGTAGCTGTAAAATAAGCCGCTTTTTCTGCAGCAACTTTTTGAGATTGTGCTTTTAAGATTTCTAGTTTTTTAGCCTCTTCTGCTTTATCAGCTTCTTGGTTTTTTTCATTATCGCTAAAAACCTTTACAGCATCAAATTTTTTGGCTGCAGTACCTTTGCGGGTAATTGTAATTTTTGTCATCACATCATTCTGAGCAATTTTATTTACAACATCCATTCCAGAAACTACATGACCAAAAATAGTATGCTTTCCGTTTAACCAAGGTGTATCTTTATGTGTGATGAAAAACTGACTTCCGTTTGTTGCAGGACCTGAATTGGCCATTGCTAAAACACCGCCTTTTTCAAATTTTAAATCGCTGACAAATTCATCTTTAAAAGAGTATCCCGGGCCTCCAGAACCATTTCCGTCCGGATCACCACCCTGAATCATGAAATCTGCAATAACTCTGTGGAATTTTAAACCATCATAAAAAGGTTTTCCTTTAAGTCTTTCTACTTTTACAAAAGGATTTTTTCCTTCTGCCAAAGAAATAAAGTTAGCAACCGTAACGGGAGCTTTTACATATTCTAATGAAAGAACAATGTCTCCTTTTGTTGTTGAAATTGTAGCAAAAATACCTTCAGCTGGATTTGCCGCAACAGCTGTTTTAGCCGTTTTTGGTTTTGCTTTCGTAGTAGTAGTTTTTTTTGCTTGCGCCTGAATGTTTAAAACAGCCAGACAGAATAAAAATAGAAATTTAAATTTCATTGTATTTTTCAATTTAAGTCTGTAAAACTAATTATAAGAATTTAATTATAAAAATAATTATGGTTTTTCTAATAATTGAACTTCAAAAATAATATTTGCATTTGGCGGAATAACTCCTCCAGCTCCAGTTGCTCCATAAGCTAAATGAGATGGAATAAAAAGAACTGCTTTATCTCCAAAAGAAAGTTTTTCAATTCCTTCAATAAATCCAGGAATTAAACCGTCTTTTTTTCCTGCCTGAAAAGGAATTGGCTGATAACCGTGCTGTTCTGCTCTTGCAGCATCAAATTTTCCGAAAGTTTTGTTTACTTCTTCAATACTTGAATCAAATAAAGTTCCGTTTTCTAGGAAACCAGCGTAGTGAATATAAACCTGAGTTCCAATTGCAGGTTTTTTACCTGAACCTTTTTCAGTAATAACATATTCTAAACCAGTTGAAGTTTTAGTCGCTTTTGGTCTTATAGAAGCATAGAAATCTACTTTTTCTTTTTGAGCTCCAGCGTATTTGCTTTGTTCTTTAGCGATATTAGCAAAATAATCGTGGAATACTTTTACAGCATCAAATTTCTTAGCTGCTTCACCATTTCTGATAATAGTTACAGCAACGATATTATCTCCCTGAACTACTTTATTTACTACTTCTTGTCCTTTTTCAACAACGTGTCCAAAAATGGTATGTTTATTGTCTAACCAAGGCGTTTCAACATGCGTAATGAAAAATTGGCTGCTGTTTGTTCCGGGTCCGTTGTTGGCCATTGCTAAAACACCGGCTTTGTCAAATTTTAAATCTGAAAACTCATCTTTAAATTTATATCCTGTATCTCCAGAACCTGTTCCTAGCGGATCTCCAGACTGAATCATGAAATCTTCAATAACTCTGTGGAATTTTAAACCGTCAAAGAATGGTTTGTTTTTTAATTTTTCATCCGTTACAAATTCGTTTTTACCTTCTGCCAATGTCACAAAGTTTGCAACCGTTATTGGCGCTTTTTTGTAATCTAATTCAACAATGATGTGTCCTTTATTAGTTTCGATATCAGCATATAAACCATCTGGTAAATTACTGTGGTCGTCTTTACATGAATACAATGAGCTTACGGCTAATAGTAATAATAAAATACTTTTTTTCATTTCTTAAAATGTTTTTTATGGGTTTATTGTATCTTTTTTAGTTGTTGCAGCTGGTTTTACAGCTGCAGGTTTTGGAGTTTTTACTGATGTTGTACCCGTACCCGTAGCAGCAGGAGCAGCAGTAGTTTGTGCCGGGTCAGGAACGAAATTACGAAGCGTAACAGTACAAATTAAGGATTCATTAGGGCCAATTTTTTTATTGTCTCCATGGTATCCGTATGCTATGTGAGATGGAAACAGAAAAGTAACTGTTTCGTTCTTTTTCATGTATTTGATTCCATCACGTAATCCCATCATAATATCTTGTTTGTCTACATAATAAGTCTGCGGACCAAGATCAGATTCTGAATAAATAAGCGTACCGTCAATATTTTTAACTTCTAAATTGAAGTAAGCGATATCTCCTTTTTTTGGAGTTGCCGTTTCGGTAGTACTTTTTTCATCATAAGAAAACCAATATCCTTTTTTAGTAGCGTAATATTTCACTTTCGGATTGCTTTTGATGATTTTCTTGATGACTTCTTCTTCGCTTGCCACTAACTTTTTATTTCTGTCAGCCGATTTTTTCATAAAAGTACCCGAAGCTCTCGAAATAGGTCTTCGCGCTTCTTCATGGTGTTTACAGCTCACCAATAAAACTGCAAAAAGCAGTGAGTAAATGCTAAGTTTTAAGTAGTTCATATTGGTTTATAATTTTAGTTTAGTTACTAAATCTTCAAACTTTTTAACGGTTTCTTCCATTGTAACATCAGATCTTCCGCCGGCAGCGTTTACGTGGCCTCCGCCATTAAAGTGGTCGCGCGCAAACTGGTTTACATCAAATCCTCCTTGTGAACGGAAAGAGATTTTGATTATTTTTTCGTCTCTATTTTCGATAAAGATAGCCGTAAAAACAATTCCTTTAATACTTAATCCGTAATTAACAATTCCTTCAGTATCGCCTTTTACATAATGAAAAGAATCTAATTCTTCCTGAGTAAGAGTGGTATAAGAAGTTTTATGTTCTTCAAAAACTTTCATGTTTTGCAGTGCACGTCCTAATAATTGCAAACGGCTGTACGAACTATTATCGTATAGTAAAACCGGAATTTGAGTGTTTTCAACGCCTAAATCGATTAATTCTGCTATAATTCGGTGTGTGTTTCCTGTAGTTCCCGGAAAACGGAATGAACCAGAATCAGTTAAAATCCCGGTATAAATACAGGTTGCAATGGTTTTATCAATATCTTCTTTTTTGTTTAAAAAGGTAATAAAGTTGTAAACCATTTCGCAAGTTGAGCCGTATGAAGTATCAGAATACATATAAGCTGCATAATCGTGCGGTTTTTCATGATGATCGATCATAATAAACGGAGCAGTCAGCTTGGCTAATGTATGTTCCATTTCGCCTGTGCGATGAAAAGCATTAAAGTCGAGTGTAAAAATCAACTCGGCTTCTTCTAATATTTTGGTACAGTTTTCAGTATCTTTTTCAAAGATTTTTACTGTTTCTGAACCCGGAATCCAGGCCAAAAAATCAGGAAAATCATTTGGTGCAATCACCGTTGGCTGGTGATTGTTTTTTAATAAAAAATGGTATAAAGCTAGAGTAGAACCCATGGCGTCGCCATCTGGTCCTCTGTGAGGAATTATTACAATTTTTTTTGGAGCAGCAAGCAATAATTGAATTGCCTGAATATCTTGTATTTTCATAGTGTGCGAATTTACATTTTTTTAATGTAATGTTGAAATCATTTTGTGGATTAACACACTTTTAGGAAAGGAGTCCAATTATCGTTTCTGGTTTTTAAATTTAGCTCTTTGTCTGCGCCTTTTTAATTTGGTTTAAAGTACTGGCAATTTTGAAATTTAGAGCAAGCATTTGTTCATCATATTTAGGGCTGTTTTCAGAGATTTTTTTATATGCTAACTCATATAAGCTGATTCTTAATTCGCAATATTCAATTATTTTTTCATTTTGCTGATGTATTTCTTTCGGCAGATATAATTTATCTAATTCGTTAACCAAAGTGATATTTTCATTCCAGTAATAAATACCACGATCTTTAATCATGTATAAGATACTTTCTCTGTTTTCTTCGATCGAATTTCCATATGGAATACTGTAAGCTTCGAGAGCCATTTTTTCCATATCATTAAATTCCTGCATTCTTTTTTCATATTCCATTACCTGATATATATAGACTTTAGAATTTTTAAAATTTATAAATAAAACAGCAATTATTATTGTAGCAAGTGATGAAATAAGTGCCATGCTGTAATCTTTTCTTTTTCTTATAATGGAAAGTATTAAACCAAATAAAATACCAGAGGCAAAACCTCCAATATGTGCTGCAGCATCGATACCGTCTTTAAAACTGTAAAGAATGTTGATACCAGCCAAAACAGCAATGTTGAGTAATAATTTTAATTTTATTTTAGTTTCAAAAGTTTTAAATAAAAGTACAATAAGTAAAATTCCATACATACCAAAAATGGCTCCTGAAGCACCTGCACTTACTAAATCTTTATTCCAGTATAAACTGCTTAAACTGGCAATAACACCACAGAAAAGATAAGTTGCCAAAAAGGTCCAAATTTTTAAATAAGGTTCTAAAAGAAGTCCTGCATAAGCAAGTGCGATGCAATTTAGAATTAAATGAAAAAAACCGAAATGAATAAAGGAGGAAGTTAGTAATCTCCAGAATTGACCTTCGTAAATCATTGGTCCGTAATTTCCTCCCCAGTCAATAATATTTTGAATTTCAGGTTTAAAAAAATGTACTCCTGAAAAAGTCATGACAAGAAAAACCGCAAGGTTTATGTAAATTAAAACAGGAGTAATCAAATAACCTTTTGAAGGAGTAAAAATCGAAAAGAATGAATAAAACGCTGATATGTTTTCAGGTTCTGTTTTTTCTTTATTTGAAACATTTTCGTTTTTTATTTGCTCCGAAAAATCAGTTTTATTTATTTCAAAATCAGAAATATTTTTAAGTTCTTCAAAATATAGGTCTAAAAAGATTTCTGTGTTTTTTTTATTTCTTCCACGATCATAGATCTGATTTCCGTTTGAAGAACTTGTTATTATAGCTGTATTTTCATCAAAAGAAAATGAAATAGTTTCGTTCCAGATATTTTTATTGTTTTGAGAAACTGCATTTAATTCATTTTCATCAATATAAATAATCCTCCAATTTAGTTTTTTGCAGATGTTTACAGCATTTAAAATAAATGCTTTTTGAGGTAAATTATTTAAAGGCGTTAATTGAGAGAACGCTGCTGGAAATCCAAAGGCCATTTTAGTAGTTTTGATTTAGGTCAAACAATACTACAAAAAAAACTTTTAGTTATCACGAAATATTTGCTACAAATGTTCCAGCTCTTTTTTCTGAAACCTTTGGTACAATTTATATTTTGCCCCTTTTACAATTTGTGATTTGTAAATACCAACAGAACCTGATGAAAAATAAGCAATTGTACATCCTATAGCAATAAAAATTCCAGATTCAATACCAAATAATTCCATTCCCATAATGGTGCAGGCGATAGGAGTGTGGGTTGCTCCGGAGAAAACGGCAACGAAACCAATTCCGGCTAAAAGCGCAATTGGCATTGGGATAAATAAGGATAAAGCACTTCCTAAAGTTGCACCAACAAAGAACAATGGTGTTACTTCTCCGCCTTTAAAACCTGCGCCCAAAGTAAATCCGGTAAATAAAATTTTAAGCAGAAAATCGTACCATTCACTCTGGTTTGAAAAGGAATCAACAATAACAGGAACGCCAAGTCCGGAGAATTTGGTAAATCCTAAACCAGCAATGGCAATCGCTAAAACTATTCCGCCAATAACAGGACGAAGCGGCGGATATTTTATGTTTTTAGAAAATAGAGAACCCCAAAAATGTGTGCTTCGAGAAAATAATAAAGCAGCAAAACCAGAAAGAAGTCCCACTAATATGGTGTAAAATATAGTGCTAAAACTAAGTTCAGGAACAATTGGAATGCTGTAATGAGTATGTTTTATTTCCCAAAATTCTACAGTAAAATAAGCAGCATAAGCGACTAAAAAAGAAAGTACAATACTTTTTAAATTGATTTTACTGAAATACAAAACTTCCAAAGCAAAAACGGCGCCTGCTAAAGGAGTTCCAAAAACAGAAGCAAAACCTGCGCTGATTCCCAGAATAATTAATATTCTACGCTCAGAATAATCGAGTTTGAAAATTTTGGTGAATTGATCCGCAATTCCGCCTCCCATTTGCACGGCTGTGCCTTCGCGTCCGGCTGAACCTCCGAATAAATGGGTCAATAAAGTTCCGAAAAGAACCAACGGAGCCATTTTAAACGGAATGACTTTTTTAGGTTTTTCGTATTCTTCAAGCAATAAATTATTGCCTTTTACTACAGATTCTCCCCAGTAATAATAACTCGAACCGACTAAAAATCCGCCTAAAGGTAAAAGCCAGATAATCCACTCGTGCTGAATTCTATATTGTGTGACCCATTCTAAAGAAACAAGAAAAAATGCAGATGCAGATCCTGAAAATATGCCTATTAAAGCACAAATAATAATCCATTTAGGAATGGAAATTAGTAATTGTTTCAGGTTTTTGGAAGTCATTAATTGTGTATGATGTTTTCTGCCACGAATTTCACGAATTTTCACGAATTAATATATTTTAATTTGAGATAAACAAAAAGAAATCTTTAAAATCCTTTTAATCTGTGGCAAAACAAAAAAAATAATTAGTGAAAATCCGTGTAATTTGTGGCAAAAAAACTATTTACTGTACAACAGCTGTAAATTCAATTTCAACTAAATATTCAGGAGCAACTAATTTACTGATTTCATAAAAACCTGTTGTTGGTTTTACATCTTTAAAAAAAGCAGAATGCGCTCTGGCAACTTCTTCAAAAGTATCAACATTAGTAGTGAAAATACGAGTTCTGATAACGTCTTTAATTCCAACGTTTAAGTCTTCTAAAACTTTTTCAACACGTTCAATTATATTATAGGTCTGCGCATAAGCATCGTCAGCTTTTACTTTGTCGCCGTCAACAATTGCTACAGTTCCCGAAACTTCAACGATATTGCCAATTCTTACAGCGCGGCAGTATCCCATTTTGTCTTCCCACGGCGATCCTGTTAAGATATTTTCTCTTTTCATTTTTATGAGGTTTTTTGAATTGTTTTGTTTCGTTTTAAAAACAAATTCAGGTTAATTAATGCGCTGCAATTTAGGAAATATGACCGTCAAAAAGAATCATATTGAGTTGAAATCACACCGAAAATCATTCTTTTTTGTGATATTTAAAAAGAAAGAAAATATATTTATTCTGCTTGGTTTTCTTCATAAATTCTTAGTTTGTTCTGCGTGTTTGTCAAATGCTGCTGTAAAGTTTCAATTTTATTCAGCAAATGATAAATGGCATCAATTCCTTCTAAATTAATATTCAGGTCATAATGCATGCGAATCATTTTTTCTATAGAAGGCAATTGTTCCGGCTGCAGATATTCGTCATTTTCTTCAACAATAATTTCTACCAAACCATAATTATGAAGCTCAGTAATAAACGTATTTTCAATTTCGTGATAAATACAAAACTGTTTTATTTGGATTAAGTTCTTGTTACTCATGATTTCTAAGTTTAGATAATTCTGCAAACAATTCTTTTTCTTTTTCGGATAATTGGGTTGGGACTTTTAAGTTATACGTCACATACAAATCTCCAAATTGATTTTCCTTTTTGTAAATAGGAAAACCTTTTCCTTTTAATTTGACTTTTGTTCCGGTTTGAGTTTCGGCAGGAACTTTAATTTTTACCTTTCCGTCAAAAGTTTTGATATTAATTTCTCCGCCTAAAATTGCCGTATAAAGATCCAAATCAACATTAGAATATAAATTGTTTCCTTCTCTTTTAAAATCAGAATTGTTTTCAATAATAAAAGTAATATACAAATCGCCGTTTGGTCCGCCATTTACACCCGCGCCGCCATGTCCGGGAATTTTGATAACCTGACCATTTTCGACTCCGGCCGGAATTGTAATTCGGATATTTTTACCATTTACGGTTAAGCTTTGTTTGTTTGTAGTATAAGCAGAAGCTAAATCTAATTGCAGTTCAGCATTAAAATCCTGTCCTCTGTATTTAGACTGACCTCGGCTGCTTCGCCCAGAACCGTACATAGAATTAAAGAAATCTGAGAAATCACTTCCTGAAAAATCACCTCCGCCAAAACCAGAAAAGTCTTGATTACCTTGCTGTTGCTGTCTCGAATATTGCTGTTGATTGGGATCGTAACCCGCTTTTTCAAACTCGTCGGCATGTTTCCAGTCTTTTCCGTATTTATCGTATTTTTTACGATTTTCAGGATTGCTTAAAACTTCGTTTGCTTCATTGATTTCCTTGAATTTTTTCTCCGCCTCTTTATCATTCGGATTCAAGTCTGGATGATATTTTCTGGCCAGTTTTCGATATGCTTTTTTAATTTCGGCTTCAGTTGCCGATTTTGTAACATCTAAGGTTTTATAATAGTCGATATAATCCATCTTTATAAAATTTTGATAAAATAAATTGAGATCTTGAAGTTAAGAATAAGTTGTTAACTATCAAAGTGATGTGTAGGTTTAAAGAAAAAATTAACGCATAATCAAGATGCGTTTGGAATTTGAAATTTTAATATTGAGAATTTATTTTAAAATTTTGGCAGGTTTTTTGATTCCAAAAATTAGCCTAATATATTGTTATAATAGTCTTAAAGTTGTCGCACCAAACTTATTTATGCTATTTTTGCGATGCTAGACTTGAGTGCTAATAAAAAAATATAAAGCTAATTCGATAACCACTTTTCAATGAAGCATATCTTATTTTTTATACTGTTTTTTACTGCTGTAACTGTTTCAGCACAAACTGAATTTGGAACCAAATTCAAGCCAATTCCGGCACCTAAGTTTAGCGCAAAGAAAAAAACACCAATTCCGCAAGTCAAAGATCGACAAGCAGAAACTGCCGATATACCCAGTATTAAAACACCAAATGTTTTTGATAATACGAGTATAACTCCAAAATCACAGCTTCAGGTTGGCGCAGAGAAAAGTAAATTTACCATGTCAACAGAAAATGATTTTGCTAATCCAGGCGATCAATATGTGGCAAAAATGGAAAAAGATTTAAATAAAGCTTTAAAAGACGCGGGATTATTAGAAGGCCGCGGTACATTGGTAAAATCAAATATTTCCCTTGGAGATTTTAAAACCAAATCGGAATACTTTATTGTTAAATTCCGTGATTTTGGTGCAATCGACGGCGATTTGGTCAGAGTTTCATCAAATGATGTAGTGATTAAAGACCAGATACTTTTAGATTCTGGCTATAAAGATGTAAAAATAAACCTAACCCAAGGTTTTAATAAATTAGATTTTGAAGCCCTAAATATTGGTTCTTTGGGCGGAAATACAGCAGAAATCCGGGTTTACGATGACAAAGGCCAATTAGTTACAAATGATTATTGGAACAATCTTGCAGCAGGATTTAGGGCAACAATTATTGTTACCAAAGAGTGATTTTTTTATATACTAAGATACTAAGGTTCTAAAATGTTAAGTTTTTCTCAGCATTTTAGAACCTTATTCTTTTAGTAGAATACTCTAAGAAAAAACTTAGAATCTTAGAAACTCAGACTAAAACGGATCCGCAGTAACTCTAAATTTCATATCCGCTTTCACCGTTACATCTTTCGTAAGCGTTTCTTTAAGTGTAACCTGCGTTCTAATTTTATAGCTGTCTGCTTTAATATATTGATCCAGTCTTTTATCGGTACAAATTAAATCAATCGTATTGCTTGACGAATTGATATTATCCTGATACGCCAGTTCTATTTCATCAGAATTTGATGTTGAAATATATAAATGTATCGATTTTAAAAATGTAAAAGTTTTATCAGAAGGATCAGAAATAGAAAGTTTAAGCGATCTGATTTTTACATCTTTTACCAAACTAGCTTTGGTTTTATTGTTTTCAAATTCAGCCGAAGAATTAGTTGTAACATCTGGGGTAATAATTTCTGTTGGTAAATCAAGCGGCGATGTACTTTTAATTTTAATCGATGCTTCGTTTGAAATAGTAAAACTTAATAAATCATCTACAGCATTGCAAGAAGTTAAAAACAGAGACAATAAAAGGATAAGAGCAATTGATTTTGATTTCATAAATATGGGTTTTTATCGTAGATACGATATTTCTTAGGGGTTGGATTTTTTTTTTAAGGTTCTAAGTTTCTAAGATACTGAGATGCTAAGTTTTTTTCTTTTCGAGGTTAAAAATTAAACTCAGAATCTTAGAAACTTAGCATCTTAGAAGCTTAATTAAAAAAAATATAATTTTTTCATTGTTCCGATTTTTCAATTTCGAATATAAAAAGTATTTTTGCGCATGCAACACAACGTACTTATTTTAGATTTCGGATCGCAATATACACAGCTTATTGCGCGTAGAGTTCGCGAATTAAATATATTCTGCGAAATTTTTCCTTACAATCACTTTCCTAGTGATTTATCAGCTTACAAAGCAGTAATTTTAGGCGGAAGCCCATTTTCTGTTCGCGCAGAAGATGCCCCACATCCTGATTTATCTCAAATTAGAGGTAAACTTCCAATGCTTGCCGTTTGTTACGGAGCGCAATATTTAGCTCATTTTAGTGGAGGTGAAGTTGCAGCTTCTAATACTAGAGAATACGGTAGAGCGAATTTATCTTATATAAAAGATAATGAAGTTTTCTTTGAAGGAGTTTCAGAAAACAGTCAGGTTTGGATGAGCCACAGCGATAGTATCAAAGCGCTTCCAACAAATGCTGTAAAATTAGCAAGCACACACGACGTAGAATTTGCCGCTTATAAAATTGAAGGCGAAACAACGTACGGAATTCAATATCATCCAGAAGTTTTCCATTCTACAGACGGATCAAAAATGCTGGAAAACTTTTTAGTTAAAATTGCCGAAGTTCCTCAAAACTTTACACCAAACGCTTTCGTAGAAGAAATGGTGGGAGAATTAAAAGAGAAATTAGGAAATGATAAAGTAGTTTTAGGATTATCAGGCGGAGTAGATTCTACTGTAGCTGCGGTTTTATTAAACCAGGCAATTGGTAAAAACCTTTACTGTATTTTCGTAAACAACGGATTACTTCGTAAAAACGAATTCCAAAACGTATTAGATCAATACAAAGGAATGGGATTAAACGTAAAAGGTGTAGATGCCGGAGATCGTTTTCTTTCTGAACTTGCGGGAATCAGCGATCCTGAAACCAAACGTAAAACTATCGGACGTGTATTTATCGAAGTTTTTGATGATGAATCACATTTAATCGAAGACGTAAAATGGTTGGCACAAGGAACAATTTACCCAGACGTAATTGAATCTGTTTCGGTAAAAGGACCATCTGCAACAATTAAATCGCACCATAACGTAGGTGGATTGCCAGATTATATGAAACTAAAAATTGTAGAACCGCTTAGAATGTTGTTTAAAGACGAGGTTCGTAGAGTTGGAGCTACTTTAGGAATAGATCCTGAATTATTAGGAAGACACCCTTTCCCGGGACCAGGATTATCAATTAGAATTTTAGGAGATATTACACCGGAGAAAGTACAAATTTTACAAGATGTTGATTCTGTTTTTATCGAAGGATTAAAATCTTGGGGATTATACGACAAAGTTTGGCAGGCTGGAGCAATTTTGCTTCCGGTAAACAGTGTTGGAGTTATGGGCGATGAGCGTACTTACGAGAAAGTAGTAGCGCTTAGAGCAGTAGAATCAACAGATGGAATGACGGCTGACTGGGTTCATTTGCCTTACGATTTCTTGATGAAAGTGTCAAACGACATTATCAACAAGGTAAAAGGCGTGAATCGTGTAGTTTACGATATAAGTTCAAAACCACCTGCAACAATTGAGTGGGAATAGTATTGTTTTTAAAATTAAGGTCTTACATTTGTAAGGCCTTAATTTTTTATAACCTACTATTTATGAGAGAACTTTTAACGATTTCTCTTGTGTTTATTTTGTCTTTTAACAAAATAGCTGCGCAAGATTCAATTATTGAGCACAAAATTCAAAAAGGGGAAACTGCTTATTTCATTGCCCAAAAGTATAAGGTTTCTGTAGACGAGATTTACAAACTCAACCCCGAATCGCAAAACGGAATCAAAGACAATCAAGTTATTAAGATTCCCGTTCATTCTCCACAAAAAATAAATCAAGAGCAACAGACTCTTCATGTTGTTGGCGAAAAAGAAACGCTGTACGGTTTATCTAAAAAATATAATGTTTCTGTAGAAGCTATTCAAAATGCAAATCCAATTCTTGCAAGCGGACTTCAGGTTGGACAGGAATTAATTATTCCGCAAAGTACTTCAAATCTTCCAAAAACAGAAATTACAGCTTCATCAAAAACAACACATCTCGTTGTGGCAAAAGAATCTTTGTTCAGCATTGCCAGACAGTATAATGTTTCGGTTCAGGATTTAGAAAATCTTAATAAAGAATTATTGCAAAACGGACTTCAGATTGGACAGACAATTGCTATTCCAAACAAACGAAAAACTTTAGACGGAAAAGTTCGCGTGATCAATCAGGAAACTGTTTTTCATGTGGTTGAACCAAAGGAAACTAAATTTTCGATTTCTAAAAAATACGGAATTACAATCGATCAGCTGGAATCTCAAAATCCGGAAATTATAAACGGATTAATTGTTGGCAATAAATTAGCTATCAATAGAAAGGAAATAAAACCAGCAAATGAAAGTGAGGAATTAATGCTGACTCTTGCCGAAAAGCAAGTTGTGGTTGAAAAAACAAAAGCCAAAACGGTTGAAATTGATGATTTAAAAGACAGATTGGTTATTCAAAAAGAAATGAATCAGAAGATTATAAAAATTAACGATTTGAAAGTTAATTTGAATGATATGAACGGTTCAAAAGAAAATTCAGTTGAAAAACTGCGTTTGGTTTTAGAAGCCAATAAAAATGTTCAGGATATTTTAATGGCAAAATTAGATTCGTTAGTAAACACGATGAATAATGATTTGGTCGAATTAAAACGAATGGATGTTTTAAATGTGGATGAATCAAAGCGATTGGAAAAACAATCGTATGAAAGCATCGGAAAAACAAGCGAATTATCATCTCAATTAAAAAAAGAACTCGCTGAAAACAGAAAAGCGTATGCCGGTTTAATGAATAAAGTCGAGAAAATCGCCGTTGAAGAAAATCAGGAATACAAGAAGAAAATCCGCGAAAGCGAAAAAAATAAAAATGTTACTTCGATTCAGCAAAGACTTTCTTTAGAGGAAATTAAACGCTATAAAATTGAACAGGAGCAAGGCGATGCGAAAAACCAACAGTTAATTTCGAAAATTGATTCGCTCGATACTCAAAAACAAATTGAGGTAAAACGTCATATCAGCAAAGCTTCTTATTATAGTATGGAAGCCAGAAAATTTGATGACAAACTGGCTTTGGTTAAACTGAAAAAATATCAGGATGAGGCGATTAAAAAATCAGGTTCTGCAGAAACTTCAAAAGCAGTTTCTCTCGAAGAAATGAAACGCGAACTAAAAGAAAACCCGTTTAAAAATGAAAAAAATATAAAGATTGAAGTTTATGATAATCTTAAAGAAGTTTCAAACGGCTATTACTTAGTTTTGGGTATATTTACAGACGCGCCGCAGCGAGATAAGCTAATTATGCAACTTATTGATTCGGGCGATTTTAACGCTAGTTTTTTCTTTAATATAAACAGCCTTTCTTATTATGTTTATTCAGATAAGTTCCAAAACATGGAAGAACTTCTGTATCAATGCAAGAAAAAAGAGGAAAATGAGTTATATAAGAACGTTATTATTGCTAAGTTAGAAATCGATCTTCGATAATTTTTTGGAAGAATCGACAAGTGGCGTGAATCTTGTATACGAGAAATTAGTATCTTGTTTTTGAATTAAAAATTAAATTGTTTTAGTCTTTATTATGAAATATTATTCAACATTATTTTTACTTGTTTTTTTTGTAACCTGTTCTGCTTTTTCGCAAGGAAAAGTGGTGAAATACACAGTTTCAAGTGGAGAAACGGTTAACCAAATTGCTCAAAAATTTAAGGTTACACCTTTTGATATTTATGAATTAAATCCGGATGCGCGTAATGGCGTGAAACCAAATACGGTTTTGCTGATTCCGGCAGCATCAAATAAAAATACAGACAAAAAAGAAACAGCTGCGGTAAAATCTACCAGTAATGGAAAAGCGACTACGCACGAAGTACAGCCGAAAGAAACACTGTTTGGTCTTGAAAAAAAATATGGCATTAGTGATGAAGCTTTAAAAGCTGCAAATCCTTTTTTGATTACTGATGGTTTACAGCCGGGGCAGACATTGACAATTCCTGGAAAAGGTTCTGGACCAAAAGCTGCAGCAACTTCGGACAAAAAACAAAAAGGAGCTGAAAAATATGTTTATCACGATGTTCAGCCAAAGGAAACTAAATTTGGAATCGCAAAACAATACGGAATTTCAATAGAAGAATTAGAAAAGAAAAACCCTGAAATTGTAACAAGTTTACCAGTTGGATATCGATTGACAATAAAAGGAACTGCTCCAAAAACAGAAGTTGCAGCGTCTGTTGCTACAGCTGTAAAACCGGAAGAAACGAAGAAACCTGCAGAGTCTAAAAAAGCAGTTTCTTATATGGAATATCAGGTAAAACCAAAAGAAACATTTTATAGTTTAGGAAGAGTTTTTCATTTAACACAAGAAGAATTAGTTGCTTTAAATCCTTCACTTTCAGAAGGTGTTAAAGAAGGAATGGTTTTAAAAGTTCCGACTGGATATGTGGCTCCGGCTCCAATTGTTGCACAAGCACAGCCAGCTGAAAAATCGGTACAAACTTCTGTAGAAAAACCAGTTGAAAAAGCGATCGAAAAACCAACTGAAAAACCAGTTGAAAGCACTGGAGGCGGAATTAAAATTGTAGATAAAGTAAAATCTGAAACGGTTTCTGCAGATCCGGAAATTGTAGAACTAACTAAAAAAAGAGGTCAAAATGAACGAAAAAAAGTAGTTTTATTGCTTCCTTTTAACCTGGCTAAATTGCAAAGCGATACAACCGGAACAGCTGCACGTTTAAAAACAGATAAATTTTTAAACATGACGCTGGATTTCTATTCAGGAGCAATGATGGCGATAGATTCTGCCAGAACATTGAAATTACCAATTGATGTTGCTATTTATGACTCTCAGGAAACAAAAACAACATCGAATATTTCGAGTTTAATTGCACAAAATAAATTACAGGAAGCAGATGCTGTTGTTGGGCCGTTTTATCAAAACAATGCAGAGTCTACTGCAAATTCATTACGTTTATATAATGTTCCTGTTATTTCGCCATTATCAAAAGATGTGGCAAATCCTATCGATAATTTGTATCAGACAATACCATCAAACGATGTGGTTCGAAATGCAATTTTCGATTATATGAGGGCTAAAAACGGAAACATTGTAGCTGTTGTAGACAAGAAAAAAGAATCAGTTATTAGTTATATTAAACAAAATCAAAAAGGAGTTGTTTTTGCGGCTTTAACAGAAGCAGGCGGTTTAGATGCTGCGAATTTAAAAAGCTTATTACTGCCAACCCGAATGAACTATGTTGTAATGGAAACGGGAAATACTGCTATGATTAAAACAGTAATCAAAGCGTTGACTGATGCTCAAAAATCATGTCAGGTGCAATTGGTAATTTTAGAGCCAAACAGTACGCTTGATACAGACGAAATTAGTTTTGATAACCTGGTAAAACTGAAATTAATGTATCCGTCTGTAACACGTGACAGCGACGATCAATCGGTTTCAATCTTTAAAAAAGATTATAAATTGAAAAATAAAGTTTATCCTAATACCTATGCAACCAGAGGTTTTGATGTAACTTTTGACACTATGATGCGTTTGGTTCAGGGAAAAACGTATCAGGAAACGGCAGATTTAATGACGACACAGCAAGTGGATAATAAATTTCAATTTTATAAAAAAGAAGACGGCGGACACGCAAATAAAGGTGTCTACATATTATATTACGATTCAGACTTAACTTTAAAAGAAGCAAATTAATGACATCAAAAGTAACCTACTTAGGCGATTTAAGAACAAGTTCAATACATATACAATCTGGAAGTGAAATCATTTCTGATGCACCGCTGGATAATAACGGAAAAGGCGAAGCTTTTTCTCCAACAGATACAGTTGCAAATGCTTTAGCAAGCTGCATGTTTACCATTATGGGAATTAAAGCCCGTGATTTAAACGTAGATTTAGCTGGTTCAACTGCCGAAGTAACTAAAATTATGAATGCAGAACCAAGAAGAATTGGAGCAATCGAAGTTGTTTTTGAACTAAAAAGCAACGCCGATGATAAGAGTAAAATCATCTTAGAACGCGCTGCAATGACTTGTCCGGTGTTTTTAAGCCTAAGTTCCGAAATTGAAAAAAATGTAACTTTTAATTGGAAATAATTTTTTTTACGATATATTCTAAAAGCCGTCAATATTGACGGCTTTTTTTATGCAATTCTCATAATTAAAAAAATTAACAAAATATTCATATCAAATATTGGTTCTTAAATATAATATGAAGTATCTTTGTCTTGCAAAAAATACGCATATTTATGCAAAAATAATGCAATATCAAAAGTGAAAACGAGAATCACTTTTTAATATTATTTGGAATCTCTAAGTGAGATAAAAATGATATTCCAAATTCTGCCCTAATTCAATAATTTAAATTTTGTTGTATTCCATTTATAAAGGTTTTATCTTTATATGGTATTGATTGCAATTGTTTTAGCAATGTTTTGGCTTGCGTTTTTGCGATGTAAAATAAAATTTTCAGGCTTAAAGCCGATACATAAATCCGAAGAATAAAAAAAACTATATCATGTTAAAAAGTAAAATAGACAAAGCAACCGGTTTTGAAAAGCGCTTCGAAAACATCAACACCGTTGTTTTTGAAAATTCAGGTGAAGCTTCAAAAGCTGTTGCACAGGAAATTGCAGCTTTAATCCAGTCAAAACAAAAAGAAAACAAACCTTGTATTTTAGGTCTGGCAACAGGTTCTTCTCCAAAAGGATTGTATGCAGAATTAGTGAGACTTCACAAAGAAGAAGGATTGAGTTTTAAAAACGTAATCAGTTTCAATCTGGATGAATATTATCCAATGGAACCCAACTCAATCAACAGTTATGTTCGTTTTATGAAAGAATTGTTGTTTGACCACGTTGATATTTTACCTGAAAACGCCCACGTTCCAGACGGACTTTTAACAAAAGAACAGATTGCAGATTACTGCCACGAATACGAAGCAAAAATCGAAGCTCTTGGCGGAATCGATCTTCAGATTCTGGGAATTGGAGGAAACGGACATATTGGTTTTAACGAATCAGGTTCGCTTCAAAATTCAAAAACAAGATTAGTCGCTTTGGATCATATCACAAGAGTTGCCGCAAGTAAAGATTTCTTCGGATTAAACAATACACCAAGAACAGCCATTACACTTGGAGTTAAAAAAATCATGGAAGCCAAAAGAGTTATTTTATTGGCTTGGGGTGAAGGAAAAGCAAATATTGTAAAAAGATCTGTTGAAGACGAAGTTACAAACCGAGTTCCGGCTTCTTTTTTACAGGAACATGATGATGCTGTTTTTATTTTAGATAAAGAAGCTTCTTCAAAACTAACGAGAATCAACAAACCTTGGCTGGTTGAAAAAATTGTCTGGACAGATAAATTAACTCGTAAAGCAGTTTTAGGATTGGCATTGGATCTTAAAAAACCAATCTTAATGCTTACCGATGCGGATTATATCGAAAACGGAATGAGCGATTTACTGGCAGATTCTGGTCCGGCTTATGATATTAACATTAAAATATTCAATAAACTTCAAAACACAATTACAGGCTGGCCAGGCGGAAAGCCGAATGCAGAAGATACCAATCGCCCTGAAAGAGCAGAACCGGCTAAAAAACGCGTGTTGATTTTCAGTCCGCATCCGGATGATGATATTATCAGTATGGGAGGAACATTCATGCGTCTGCAGGAGCAGGGACATGAGGTTCATGTGGCGTATCAAACATCTGGAAATATCGCTGTCGCGGATGATGAAGCGCTGCGTTTTGCAAGATTCGTAATTGATTACAACGAAAAATTCAACATTAAAAGCGAAGAAGCCGATAATATTTATAAAAAAGCACAAACGTTTTTAGAGAATAAAAAGAACAGCGAAATTGATATTCCCGAAGTTCGATATATCAAAGGTTTAATCAGAAAAGGGGAAGCGAGAGCAACAAGCCATTTTGTTGGATTAACCGATGATCAGATTCATTTTATGGAACTTCCTTTTTACGAAACTGGAACAATCGAAAAGAAACCAATTGGACCCGAAGATATTCAATTGACAATGGATTTGATTGAAAAAATCAAACCGCATCAAATCTATGCTGCAGGAGATTTAGCAGATCCGCACGGAACACACAAAGTTTGTCTGGACGCGATTTTTGAAGCTGTAAAAGCTTTAAAACCAAAACCATTTATGAACGACTGCTGGTTATGGTTGTACAGAGGCGCATGGCAGGAATGGGGAATTGACGAGGTTGAAATGGCTGTACCAATGAGTCCAGACCAAGTCTTAGCAAAACGTCACGGAATCTTCAAACATCAATCTCAAAAAGACGGCGTTGTTTTCCAGGGAACAGATGCCAGAGAATTTTGGCAGAGAGCGGAAGACAGAAATGCTGAAACAGCTGCTTTATACCAACAATTAGGTTTATCAACTTACGCAGCGATGGAGGCTTTTGTGAGATGGCACTATTAAGTTGCTAAGGTTCTGAGGACTGAGATGCTAAGCTTTTTTGCCACAGATTAAAAAGATTTTCACAGATTTTATTATTCTGTTTTTTGCCACGAATTACACAAATTAAATTCGTGATAATTCGTGTAATTCGTGGCAAAAAAAAATCATTTTAATCCTTTTAATCTGTGGCAAAAAGAAAAATAATAATAGCTTTGTAAGCAATTAGAAGCAAGAAGAAAGAACAAGTCTATATTTTCTTTCCTCTTGCTTCTTTTTTCTTAAAAAAAATGGAACAAGACAAAAAACTTCTCATAAAATTAGCCCATACTAAAATGCCTTTCGGGAAATACGAAGGACGTTTTTTAATCGATTTACCTGAATATTATGTGGTTTGGTATCATAATAAAGGTTTTCCGAAAGGAGAATTAGGACAGCAGTTACAGCTTATTTATGAGTTGAAATTAAATGGTTTGGAAGAATTAATTCGGAATATTAAAAAGCAATATCCAAAAGGACAGTAATTAAAAAAAGACTGTTTTTAATTGTTAGTAACTTTGTTTCAGTGTATTAACTTCTTTTTAGTGTTTTTATATTTTTACAGTAAATATTAAGACCTAGTAATGGAAAACAATTCCCAACAATCAAAACCAGGAGAAAGCCACGGCAGATATGCGATAATACTGGCTGTATTGGCACTTATTTTTGTTTTTGTACCACATTTAGCTTTTAAAATAGCTTATATAGTATTGGCTGTTCTCGCAATAATTTTTGGAGTGATTGGTTTATCACGAGCAAAAAGAGCAAATGTTTCAGCCAAACTTGCAAAAATAGGATTAGGGTTAGGAATAGGATTGATTTTTATTCCTTTAATAATATATTTTTCTGTCTTTTTTGCTGTTAAATCTGATTATGTGAAAGATAAAGTATCTGAAAGTCAGGTAGAAGCTATTAGAGCAGATATAAAACGCCATCGTGATTCAGTAATCAAATCTGAAAAAATAAGTAAGGATACTGTTCAGGTTAAAGACTTAAAATAATTGATTTTTGACATTTTTGAGTAATAGTATCAAAGCCATTTTAAAGATATTTCTTAAAAATAATGCTAATAAAAGCTTAAAATTATCGATTACAAAACCAAGTAATCAATCTGTTTAAAAATTTGCAAATTATCTCATTCTGGAATTGATAAATTATCTAATTAAATTTGTACTTTTGCCAAGTTTTTTACACAACTACTTACAAACAACAACAGAATGAATCAAACAAAATATATTTTTGTTACAGGCGGTGTGACTTCTTCATTAGGAAAAGGGATCATTGCAGCATCTTTAGCAAAATTGTTACAAGGAAGAGGATACCGTACAACTATTCAAAAATTTGATCCGTATATTAATGTGGATCCGGGAACATTGAACCCGTATGAGCACGGAGAATGTTATGTAACAGATGATGGTGCCGAAACAGATTTAGATTTAGGTCATTATGAGCGTTTTTTGAACGTTCCTACATCTCAGGCAAATAACGTTACAACAGGAAGAGTTTATCTTTCGGTTATTGAAAAAGAAAGAAGAGGGGAATTTTTAGGAAAAACAGTTCAGGTTGTTCCTCATATTACAAACGAAATTAAAGACAGAATGCAATTGCTGGGTAAATCTGGCGATTATGATATAGTAATTACGGAAATTGGAGGAACTGTAGGTGATATTGAATCATTACCTTATATTGAGTCTGTTCGTCAGTTAGTTTGGGAATTAGGAGAAAATAACGGAATCGTTATTCATTTAACATTAGTTCCTTATTTGGCTGCTGCGGGTGAGTTGAAAACAAAACCAACACAGCACTCAGTAAAAACTTTGATGGAAAGCGGAATCAAAGCTGATATTTTGGTTTGTAGAACTGAGCACGAATTGTCTCAGGAATTACGTCAAAAACTGGCTTTGTTTTGTAACGTTAAAAAAGAAGCAGTTATTCAGTCAATCGACGCTTCAACGATATACGAAGTTCCAAATTTAATGCTTGAAGAAGGATTAGATGTTGTGGCTTTGAAAAAATTAGATTTACCTAAAAAAGCATCTCCGGATTTAAAAACATGGAATACTTTTTTACGCAGATTAAAAAATCCGAAACAAACCGTAAATATTGGTTTGATTGGAAAATATGTAGAAATGCAGGATTGTTACAAATCTATTTTAGAGGCATTTATTCATGCAGGTGCTGCAAATGAAACTAAAGTAAATGTAATTTCTATTCACTCAGAACACATCAATATTGATAATGTTGCGGAGAAATTAAGTGTTCTTGACGGAGTTTTAGTTGCTCCTGGATTTGGAGAAAGAGGTATTGAAGGAAAAATTGAAGCAGTTCGTTATGCACGTGAAAATAACATTCCGTTTTTCGGAATTTGTTTAGGAATGCAAATGTCTGTTATCGAATATTCAAGAAATATTTTAGGTTACACTGAAGCCAATTCTACTGAGATGAACGAGAAAACGCCTCATCCGGTTGTGAGTTTAATGGAAGAGCAAAAAAATGTTACAGATAAAGGTGGAACAATGCGTTTGGGAGCTTGGAAATGTGATATTAAACCAAATACGCTGGCACACAGAATTTATGGTGAAAAAACCATTTCAGAGCGTCACCGCCACCGTTATGAGTACAATAATAAATACGCAGATGAATTGCAAAAAGCGGGTTTAAAAGCTTCTGGAGTTAATCCTGATACTGGATTGGTAGAGATTGTAGAACTTGAAAACCACCCGTTCTTTATTGGTGTACAATACCACCCTGAATACAAAAGTACGGTAGCAAATCCGCACCCAATTTTTGTGAATTTTGTAGCTGCTGCGGTAAATGCGCATAAAAAATAATAATTAATATTCTAAGAGGTTGTAACTTTTAAGCTATAATCATAACTAATAACTTCTGACGGATAACTTTTTAAATAAATAATGGAAGAAAAAAAATTTGACCTTAATTCAATCATTGGTTTTGTATTGATATTCGGAATCCTGATTTGGATTATGTACCAAAATCAGCCTTCTGATAAAGAAATTGCTGCTGAAAAAGCCAAGAAAGAATTAGTAGCTAAACAAGAAGCTCAGGCAAAAGCTGATAAAGCTAAAACTATTGCTGCACCAGTTGTTGCGGCTACACCAGGCGATACAGTTCAGTTGGCACAATTGCAAAAAACTTTAGGCGGATTTGCATATTCTGCTACGCTTCCTTCTGCAAAAGACTCTTTTACAACTATCGAAAACGAAAAGATTAAACTTAAAATCGCTAACAAAGGTGGTTATATAGTTGAAGCTACACTTAAAGAATTCGAAAAATTTAAAAAAGGTTCAGGACAATTAGTTGAATTAATTAAGAATAAAAATTCGAACTTAAATATTCAATTACAAACTACAGATAACAGAACTTTAAACTCTAAAGATTTGTTTTTTGAACCAACATTGACAAAAAATGGTGCAGACCAAATTTTAACAATGCGTTTAAAAGCTGGAGCTAATGAATTTTTAGAATATAAATATGTATTAAAACCAAACGATTATTTAATTGGTTTTGATGTTCGTTCTCAAGGATTGAACAGAGTTTTAAATTCTTCTAAACCATTAAACTTGGCTTGGGATTTAAAAACATACAGAAATGAAAAAAGTGTTTCTTACGAGAATCGTTATGCTGAAATTTACTATAACTATGGAGATGGAAAAGAAAGTTATGTAGGTCAGGGAGATCACAAAGAAGAAACACCTGAAAAAGTAGATTATATTGCATTTAAACAACACTTTTTTGCTACAATTCTTCAAACAAATACTCCTTTTGAGAAAGCTGATTTAGTTTCTGAGAATTTAGTTAAGGACGAAAAAGTTGATACTCTTTTTACAAAACAGTTTAAAGCAACAGTTCCATTGGCTTTCTCTAACGGAGAAATCGATTATAAGATGAACTTATACTTTGGTCCGGCTGATTATAAAGTATTGAAATCTTATGATAAAGAATTCCAAAAAATTATTCCGTTAGGATGGGGAATTTTTGGATGGATCAATAAATGGATTTTCGTACCATTATTTGGATTCTTAAGCTCCTATATTGCTTACGGAATTGCGATTATCATTTTTACTATTATTATCAAATTGGCTATGTCGCCAATTACATATAAGTCGTTTTTATCACAGGCTAAAATGAAAGTTTTACGTCCGGATATTAATGAGTTGGGTGAAAAATACAAAAAAGACCCAATGAAGAAACAACAGGAAACAATGAAACTGTACAACAAAGCAGGAGTAAACCCAATGGCAGGATGTATTCCGGCATTGATTCAGCTTCCGTTTATGTATGCATCGTTTCAATTCTTCCCATCAGCTTTTGAGTTAAGACAAAAAAGCTTCCTTTGGGCAGACGATTTATCATCTTTTGACTCGGTTGTAAAATTACCTTTCCATATCCCATTGTACGGAGATCATATCAGTTTGTTCCCAATTTTGGCAGCAATTGCAATTTTCTTCTACATGAAAATGACTTCTGGAGATCAGCAAATGGCTGCGCCTCAACAGGAAGGTATGCCGGATATGGCAAAAATGATGAAAATCATGATTTATGTTTCACCATTAATGATGTTAATTTTCTTTAATAGTTACGGTGCAGGTTTAAGTTTATACAACTTTATCTCGAATTTAATTACTATTGGAATTATGTTTGTAATTAAAAATTACATCGTAGACAGCGAGAAAATTCACGCTCAAATTCAGGAAAATAAATTAAAAGAGCCTAAAAAGCCAAGCAAGTTTCAACAGCGTCTTCAAGATGTAATGGAGCAGCAAGAAGCAGCAAAAAAGACTCAGAATAAAAAGAAATAAATTTTAAAAATCCCGATCTTATCGGGATTTTTTATTTTAATGAGTGTGTTTCCTTTTCAAATAACAAATGAAAATTTTAACTTTGAGAATGACAAAACATACTTTATGAAACTAATTTTCGTTTAAGTTAAAAATTGAATACAAGATGATTTCTAAAAAAATAATAATTGGGCTGCTATTGCTAAATGTTTTCTTTGTAAATGCCCAGACTGAGTTTAATAAATTAGATGCTAACGGAAAGAAAGATGGTGTTTGGAAAGGTGTTTACGAATCAAAACGTCCGAGATATGAAGGAACTTTCAACCACGGAAAAGAAACGGGAATTTTTAAGTTTTTTGATGATACGAAAAAAGGCGACGTAATTGCAACACGCGATTTTACAGCTAATGATGGAAGCTCATATACTATTTTTTATGATCAGAATAAAAATATAGTAAGTGAAGGAAAAGAAATTGGAAAGGATAGAGAAGGCGAGTGGAAATATTATCACAAAGCTTCTAAAATTTTGATGACTTCTGAAACTTATAAAAAAGGGAAACTACACGGTTTAAGAACGGTTTATTATCCGAATAACCAAGTTGCTGAGGAAATGACTTATGTTAACGGTTTAAAAGAAGGAAATTATAAAAAAATAGGACAAAACGGAACCATTCAGGAACAGTCTGTATTTAAAAATAATGAGTATGAAGGCGATGCTGTTTTTTATGATTCAGATGGAGTTGTAGCTTCTAAAGGAAAATTTGTAAAAGGAAAAAAAGCCGGAATGTGGCAGTTTTACACGAAAGGTAAATTGACCAAAGAAGTTAATATGAGCGATCCAAAAAGTGCTTACAAAGCCAATTCAAAACCTAAAAACGAATAATAAATACTTGCCCGCTTGCGGGCATTTTTTTTTGCCACGAATTACACGAATTTTCACGAATTAATTTTTTGCTTTCTTAGTTAAATTAAAATTCGTGGAAATTTGTGTAATTCGTGGCAAACTTTTTTCCCAAAATAAATTCATGAAATTTGTGGCAAACCTTTTTTATTCAAAATAAAATCGTGAATTCGTGGCTGATTTTTTGTTCAATTGTTTAAATTTGATTGAGCTAATATTTTGATTCAATGGATTTAAACGAACTTGCTGGAAGATTCTTTTTATTGTTTTTTTCGATTTTGGTTTTGTACTTTTTCTCCAATAGAAAAGATAACGAAACTATAAATCCGTTGATGGTTATTGTGGGTTTGTGTACTTTTTCGCTTTGCTATTTATTCACCAAAATTGAAATAGGAGTCGGGATTGGTTTTGGTTTGTTTGCTATTTTTTCCATTTTAAGATTTAGGACACAATCGTTTACTGTAAACGCAATCATCTTTCTTTTTGCTACGATCACACTCTCTATTTTAGATATTATGTATCCTTTTGAAAAAATAGAAATACTCTTGTTTTTTCAAATTATCATTATTGGTTTTTATGTTGTGGCGTCTATTATCGTAAATAGAAAAGCTTCAAAATATCTTAATACTGTTGATGTCAAAATTGCATTTGCAGGTGATTTTTCTTTAGAAAATGGGACTATCCGCAAAGCAGTTCAGGAGAAAATCAATATTCAAGATTTTGATTTTAAAATCATTTTGGTCAATACCGTTACAAACGAAATAGATCTTTTGGTTTTTTATTAGTCACGCAAACTCAGAAATAAGTCGGCTATAAAAAACAATGCAACAAGTTTTTTCTCGCAGATTTAGCAGATTTTTGATAAAGTTACTCAAAGAATAATCTGTTAAATCTGCAGAATCTGCGAGATTTTTGTCAACACATTTTATAAATCATTATAATCTCTTAATCTGTGGCAGAATAAAACCAATTTTCACTCCTGATAGCTCAATGTAATTAAGTTAATAGACTTTTGATTGAATTGTGTCTAGTTATTAAATGGCCGAACCTGTTTAATATATAAATCTCGATTTTCGCCAACGATTTTAAATTCGATATCTACAGGATGGAAAAGGTTTTTTCGCCAATAACGGTACATTTTCTCTTCAATTTTGGTGCTCACAAGAAAAAGTCGGCTCATTTCTTTTCGGCTCAATAAAGGTTCGTTATTGTTGAGATTTGAGTTTGAAGTATAATCGACATCAAAATCATCATCGTCAGTTCCGGAGTTTAAATGATAGGCTACAAACTGTTCACAGATTTCTCCTTTTTCTGGTTTTACAACTGAGTTTTCTCCTTTTTGAGCATTTACAGTAATTCCGGGAAAATCTCCTCTGAAAATGTTTTTCGTAATTACAACTCCATTTGCCAATTCATCAGGAAACGAACGATGAACTAAAACCCCCATTGCAATATTCTGCTGGTCGATTCCAAAAAGTTCTCTTTCATTATACGAAGCTTCATTCCATACACTTGCCCAAACCTGTTTAATCGCTTTTTCGAAAGTTTTAATGCTGTCTCCAAGAATTCCGGTTTTAGAATCATATAATCCGGCGCCGTTAAAATCGTCTAAATCTTCGGCATTTGTTGAGGAACGGAATCTGAAGTTTTTAAATTTAGCATCTTTAAAAGTCACATTCAATTTTGAAATTAATTCAGGGTCAACAGGTTCTTTTTTAATGGCATCACGAATCTTTTTCAATTGCTGATTCACCCAAACCGTAGAATCTTTCTTTGTAGAATTCAAAAGTTCTTGTATTAAAGGAGAAATCGATTCTTTCTGAATGTGTTTGGTATAGAAATAAAACGGAATGGCGTGCGCATTTTCCGGAACTTTAAATGGAATTTCTTTTGAAATTGCAATCAAATACGACATGTTTTGTGCTTTCGAACCAATGTAATTCACTCCTTTTTTTGAAATTTTAGACAAATCAATTAAATCTGTAACACTATTGTCAATGATTAGTTTTTTCTTTTTAGAATTCGTTTTGATGACAATTTTTTTATCAGTCTCTTTTATAAAAAAAGTATCAACCTGAATTTTTAATTCTACTTTTTTAGAAAGTAATCTTTTAATGTTTTCATCTTTTAAAGCCAATGTGTAGGCCATAATTGGAATCTTTCTGTTTTTTCCCAGCAGTACTAAATGACTTAGCGGCGTCTGCAATTCGTTCACAATAATTCCTCTTACATTAGGTAAAATATCCGGTGTTCCGTCTAAAACTATAATTTCATCAGGATTTGGTTTTACTTTATCCAGCTCTTTGATTTTGTATTGTTTTAAAATGCCAATGTTATTTCCTGAAACGACTTCCTGATATTTTATTTCATTAAAAATATAATCTGATTTTACAGACGGAATTTTAAATTTTTCTAAACGAAACCATTCCATTTGCTCAGGATTATTCAAATAGAATTTTAGATTTTCTCCAATAAAAGTTGACTTTTTAACCAAATAGAAAAAACGTTCGATTTGTTCAATTGGCATATGATCTGAAGCGGCGAGTTCAAAAAACCATTTGTCAGTTCCTTTGATATGATTGAGATTTCCCAGTAAAAAATCTCTGTTTTTTAAAGTATTACTGTAATTCTCATTATTGAAAATTTGAAGATCATAATTGTAATGCAGATAATTCGTTACAAAATCATAATGCAGCGGAATCAATGTACTGTTGAAATAATACATTTTTTGTTTTCGTAAATCATAAACCACTTTTACCGATTCGATATTGGAGAATTTATCAGATAAAGGTTTTCCTCTAAATGCTTTATACGCTTCATAATCAGCTAATGATGAAGAATATCTTTGTGCACTCAAAGACATGAAAATGAAAAAGAAAACTAAGCCGTAAATGTGTTTTTTCATGACAATTGTATTGAATATTAAAAGTAAGTATTTAAACCATAAGTTTTATCTACCATGGGATTATATAAACTAATTGAAACGAGTTAGATTATCTAAAATATGGCGTATCTTTGCACCCTTGTAAAATTAAAGATTTTAAAATGAAACGTGTAGTTGTTGGTCTTTCTGGTGGAGTAGATTCTAGTGTTGCCGCTTATTTATTGCAGCAGCAAGGATACGAAGTTATTGGGCTTTTTATGAAAAATTGGCATGATGACTCGGTTACTATTTCTAACGAATGTCCTTGGTTAGAAGATAGTAACGATGCTTTATTAGTGGCTGAAAAACTTGGAATACCGTTTCAAACTGTTGATTTAAGCGAGGAATACAAAGAAAAAATCGTTGATTATATGTTTAACGAATACGAAAAAGGACGAACTCCAAATCCTGACGTGCTTTGTAACCGTGAAATCAAATTTGATGTTTTTATGAAAATCGCACTAAGTCTTGGTGCCGATTATGTTGCGACTGGACATTACTGCCAAAAAAGCGAAATTGAGGTTGACGGAAAAACGGTTTATCAATTGATTGCCGGAAATGACGTGAACAAAGATCAATCTTATTTTTTATGTCAGTTATCTCAGGATCAATTGTCTAAAGCATTGTTCCCAATTGGTGCGCTGACAAAACCTGAAGTTCGCGAAATTGCGGCTGAAATGGAATTGGTAACTGCAGAAAAGAAAGATTCGCAAGGACTTTGTTTTATTGGAAAAGTTCGTTTACCGGAGTTTTTACAACAAAAATTGCAGCCAAAAGAAGGTACAATTGTTCAGATTGATAAAAATGATCCAATCTACAACTTTGAAAAACCGGATGAATTATCTTTAGAAGAAAATCTAAAAATTGAAGCTCAAAAACTGGATTATCTTCCAACAATGGGAAAAATTATGGGTAAACATCAGGGTGCGCATTATTTTACTGTTGGTCAAAGAAAAGGATTGAATGTGGGCGGAACTACAGATCCGTTATTTGTAATTGCTACTGATGTTGAAACTAATACTATTTATACTGGTTTAACAAGCAATCACCCTGGATTGTTTAAAAAAGCTTTGTTTGTTGGAGAATCTGAAGTACACTGGGTTCGCGAAGATATGAAGTTAAAAACAGGTGAAAAAATGGAAGTTATGGCGAGAATTCGTTACCGTCAGCCATTGCAAAAAGCGACACTTCATCAATTTGAAGACGGAATGTATGTTTCTTTTGAAGAACCACAATCTGCCATAACAGAAGGTCAGTTTGTTGCCTGGTATTTAGAGAATGAATTAGTTGGTTCGGGAGTAATTTCTTAGCTTTATACTTTTTTACGAAGGATTTCCTTTTAAAAGAGTATATATGAAACAGAACTTTACTTTTCTTTTACTATTGTTTTCGACTTTAATGTTTTCTCAGGAAGAAGATGCCTGGGTATATTTTAACGGAAAACCAAATTCACAGGATTTTTTCAATAATCCATCGCTGACTCTTTCGCAGAGATCATTAGATCGTCGTACAGCACAAAATATTGCCTTAAATATCTCAGACGCGCCTCTGGAAATTACATATATAAATCAGGTAAAAGCGAGTACAGGAATAACAGTTTTGGCACAGTCAAAATGGTTAAATGCACTTCATGTTAGAGGAACTCAAACTAATATTACGGCTTTAAAGCAGCTTTCGTATGTTGATAAAGTAGTTTTTGCCAATAAGACATTAAATGTAACTTCAAAAAAAGTTTCTCAAAATAATATTGCTGCAGTAAAAAATAAGCTGGAAACAACAATTGATTATGCATACGGAAATTCTGCAAATCAAATTCAAATGCTTAACGGTCAGGTTTTGCATCAGCAAAATTATACAGGTTCCGGAAAAATAATTGCTGTTCTGGATGCCGGATATCCTGGTGTAAACACAGCAGAACCTTTTAAACGATTACGAGATAATAATTTAATTTTAGGAGGTTATGATTATGTCAATAGAAGCACGAATTTTTATACCGGCGACGATCACGGAACTTTAGTTTTATCTACAATGGGAGGTTACAAAGAGAATTCTTTAGTAGGAACAGCTCCAGATGCCTCTTATTATTTATTTATAACAGAAAATGATGCTTCTGAAAATCCGGTTGAAGAATCGTATTGGGTTGAAGCTGCAGAACAAGCTGATGCTTACGGAGTTGATATTATTACCACTTCATTAGGGTATTTTGGTTTTGATAATGCCAATTACAGCCACACTTACAGCGATATGAATGGCACGACAAACTTTATAACAAAAGGCGCCGAAATGGCTTTTAGTAAAGGAATTATCGTTTTGGCATCTGCCGGAAATGAAGGAAACCAAGTTGAAAACCACGTTGGATCGCCTGGAGACGGTATTTCTGTTCTTACAATTGGTTCTGTAAATGCTGTAAAAGTTAAGGCTCCCTCCAGTTCTATTGGGCCAAGTTTTGACAATCGTATAAAACCAGATGTAATGGCGCAGGGTGTTGCGGCTGTTGTTGCAAACACTACAGGAGGCATTGGTACGGCAAATGGAACTTCTTTTTCATGTCCTATTATGGCAGGAATGGTTGCTTGTCTTTGGCAGGCATTTCCATCAAAAACAAATCAGGAAATTAGACAGATGATTATTGAATCTGCAGATCGATATACAACTCCGGATAATAATTATGGTTATGGAATTCCTAATTTTGGATCGACTTTAAGTGTAGATGTTTTTCAGTCTTCATCGAATTTTTCAGTTTATCCAAATCCGACAAAATCTAATATTTCTTTTTTGTTTGCAGATGAAACGGCTTCTGTGTCTATTTATTCCATTTTGGGACAAAAGCTGATTGAAAAACAAATAACAAATCAAAATCCGGCTCTTTCTGTAGAAAGCTTAACCAGCGGACTGTATTTTTATACTTTTAAATCTGGAGGTTTACAAAAAACAGGAAAAATAATAAAACAATAATAGTTTTAATGAACAGAATTACACAGCTTTTCAATATAAAATACCCAATTATTCAAGGAGGAATGATTTGGAACAGTGGTTATAAATTAGCATCGGCAGTAAGTAATGCCGGAGGTTTAGGTTTAATTGGAGCAGGTTCAATGTATCCTGAGGTTTTAAGAGAACATATTCAGAAATGCAAAAAAGCAACTGATAAACCGTTTGGAGTTAATATTCCGATGTTATATCCTAATATTGAAGAGATCATGAATATCGTGGTTGAAGAAGGCGTGAAAATCGTTTTTACATCGGCAGGAAACCCTAAAACCTGGACTTCATTTTTAAAAGAAAAAGGAATAACGGTTGTACATGTTGTTAGTAGCAGTGTTTTTGCATTAAAAGCACAAGAAGCTGGTGTTGATGCCATTGTTGCCGAAGGCTTTGAAGCTGGCGGACATAACGGACGTGACGAAACTACTACTTTAACGTTGATACCAATGGTTAAAGAAAAAATACAAATTCCTCTTATTGCCGCGGGCGGAATTGCAACCGGAAGAGGAATGCTTGCGACAATGATTTTAGGTGCTGATGGTGTACAGGTTGGAAGTCGTTTTGCGGCATCGATAGAATCATCTGCCCACAATAATTTTAAAGAAACGATAGTTAATATAAAAGAAGGAGATACTCAATTGACTTTGAAAGAATTAGCTCCGGTTCGATTGGTTAAGAATAAATTTTATAATGATGTTCAGGCTTTGTATGAAAAATGCCCTTCAAAAGAAGATTTGATAGAACTTTTAGGAAGAGCAAGAGCCAAAAAAGGAATGTTTGAAGGAGATCTGGAAGAAGGTGAACTTGAAATAGGACAAATTGCCGGACTTATTCATGAAATTTTGCCTGTAGAACAAATTGTTCAACAAATGATGGCCGATTTTAAAGCTGCTCGCGAAGAAAAAGCTACATTTGAGTTTTAATTACCTGCAAGAAATATTTTATGAATTCTATTCGCACTTATATAATAGCATTGTTTCTGGCTTTTGGATTACAACAAGTTCAGAGTCAATCGTATCATTTTAAAACGTCGGGATTTAGTGTTTTAGAAAAAAATGAAAAAGGAAAGTGGGGACAGTGGTCTGATCTTGATTTGGTTAATCTCTCTGTAGTTTTAGATACTGATAAACACAGGATTGTGGTTTATTCTCAGGAAATACAGCTTTTTAGTATTCTGGATTACATCGAACGAGAAGAAAACGATACTGATATTGTGTATTCTTTTATGTGTAAAGATAATGACGGACGAGAATGCAAACTTTCTATTATTACACGTAAAAAGCAAGATAACCGCAAACAGCTATATATCAACTACGACGATCATATTATTGTTTATAATATTTTTACGGTATAAATTGTTTAAATAATCATTAAAAATAAACCCGACAGGTTTCAAAACCTGTCGGGTTTGCCATATAAAAAACTTAGAATCTTAGTATCTCAGAACCTTAGAAACTTTCCTCTAAACTTCAATCTCCTTAATAAACTCATCATACTCTAAATAAAACATTTCCAGAGCATGCATGTTTTCGTTGAAGAAATCAAAAATAGCATCCCAGTTATTGCGATTGCTAAAACCTACTCCAGGTTTTTCAACCCAAATTCTGCTAATCGTTTTACCACTTTCTAAAGTGTAGTTTTTTTCGAAAACCAAGTCTTTAATAAATTCCTCTTCAAGGATGTTTTTTAAAGCTTCAATCTTTTCAAAATACGCATTTCGTTTTTCGTCGCTGCGATGTTCAATATCAATTAAAACCTGCGCTTTTTTATTGTCTACATAAAATTTAAAAGAGAAATCTTTTATTTTGGTATCATAAAGAACCCATTTTCTTGGATACTTTTCTGCAAAAGCAACCCAAAATTCCCTTTTTATTCTTTGTGATTCTTCTCTGCTGTACATTTTTATGGCTTTGTTTTAGAAAACTTGTAGAACCGCATTTTCTAGAGTATATTTATATTTTAATTTGAAAGTACAAAAATAAACTTTGAATATGGATTTTCAAGATTTTTTGCAATATGTTCCTAATTTAATTCCAGTTGAACTTCCGGCAGAATTGTCACACGCAAAAATGGCACCTCTAGAGCGCATTCAGGCGTTGAAAAATTTAGATATTGACGCAAAAAATCCAAGAATTGCTGCAGTTATGATGTTGTTTTATCCCAAAAACGGAAAAACACATTTAATTTTAATTGTTCGAAATGCATACAATGGTGTTCATTCATCGCAAATCGCATTTCCAGGCGGAAAATATGAATTTACAGATCACGATTATAAGGAAACAGCCTTACGAGAAACCAGCGAAGAAATTGGTGTCAATCCCGAGAAAATCGAAATCATAAAGCATTTTACACCTATGTATATTCCGCCAAGTAACTTTTTGGTGCATCCATATCTGGGAATTGCCAAAGAAGAACTTGTATTTTATCCCGATGCACGAGAAGTTGCGGATGTTCTCGAATTGCCGTTATCTGTTTTTTTAGATGATGAAATTATAATTGAAAGCAAATTATCAACTTCTTACGGAAATGATATTTTGGTTCCGGCGTTTAATATCCAAAATCATATTGTTTGGGGAGCAACCGCAATGATTTTAAGTGAATTGAGAGATGTACTAAAATTTACTTTCTCAGAAAAATCACAATAACGTTAATTTAACATTTTGATAATCATTGAGATACAGATTTATTTCGTAAATTGTATATTAGTATTGCTAAAAGAATAATTTTTGTATGTTTGCGACTTAACCTAAAAAACACAAAAAGACGTTATGGGATTGTTTAAACGAAATCCTTTTGGGCATATATTATTCATCAAGAAATGGTTAATCCGTATTTTGGGAGCCATGACTCATAGAAGATATAGAGGTTTTAATGAATTACAGATTGAAGGATCTGAAATTATTAAAACACTTCCAGACAGAAACGTTTTGTTTATATCCAATCACCAAACTTATTTTGCCGATGTTGTGGCAATGTTTCATGTGTTTAACGCAAGTTTAAGCGGACGTCAAGATACTATTAAGAACATAGGTTATTTGTGGCAGCCAAAAATGAATATTTACTACGTAGCTGCAAAAGAAACGATGCAGGCCGGATTACTGCCAAGAATTTTAGCTTATGTTGGCGCAATTACCGTAGAAAGAACATGGCGTGCGAAAGGCGTTGACGTAACCGAAAAACGTGATGTAAATCCAAATGATACCGAAAATATCCGTATTGCCCTTGAAGACGGCTGGGTTATTACTTTTCCGCAGGGAACAACAAAATCTTTTAAGCCAGTTCGTAAAGGAACTGCACATATAATCAAACAGCATAAACCTATCGTAATTCCTATTGTTATAGATGGTTTCCGTCGTTCTTTTGATAAAAAAGGACTTCGTATGAAAAAGAAAAATATCCTGCAGTCTTTCATTATCAAAGAACCTCTTGAAATTGATTATGAAAACGACACAATCGAAGAAATCGTAGAAAAAGTAGAATATGCTATCGAACAACACCCATCTTTCTTAAAAGTAATTCCAGCCGAAGAAATCAAAGCACAGGAAGAACTAAATAGATTGAGACAGTGGGAGTATTAGGAATTTTAGATTTCTGATTTTAGAGTTTAGATTGTTTTTTTGTTTCAAGTTTCAGGTTTCAAGTTAAAGGAGAGACCTTAGAATCTTAGCAACTTAGAACCTCAGTATCTTAGAAATCAATTTTCTTCAGCTCCTTATAATTCACATACAATCTGCGTAGTAAAGTTCCGTATAGCAATCTGTAGAAGCACCAGAACAATCCAAAGAAACCTAATATTACTAAGGTTAATATTCCAATTGTAGCAAACATTGCTTTTCCGTCTATGGCAAGTTTTTCTCTTAAAAAAGCCATATCAGGATTGTAAACAAAAGCAATAAAGAAACTTAAAATGGATGTAATTACAATCATTCCTAAGTTATACCAAACATAATACTGAACCGTTTTTCTGGTTCTTAAAATGGCACTCATTAATGATTTTGTGGCAACAGTTGTAGAAATTGTAGTGTAGTTTTTGTAAAAAATAAACACGAAAACTAATCCAACTAAATAATTCAAATAAGTTAAGTATTCAAGCGTAACCACAATTTCCGGATGATTTATTTTTCTTAAAACATCATCAGTATTGATAAATAAGTTTGAAAAAGTCCAAAACGAAATCTCCAAAATACTGATAATCAAAATCCATTTCACAATTGAAGATGACTTTTTGTGAATCATTTTATAGATTTCTTTTTCAGAAATTTGTTCAAAAGAATCAGAGTTCTTCTGCCAGTCTTTTTTTAGTAAATCCAGTTCTTTCATAATAATTTTTAAGGATTTAGTATTTTTTTAAGTTTCCCTTTAATTCTGTTCATTTTCACGCGCGCATTCACTTCGCTGATTCCTAAGGTTTCGGCTATTTCCTGATAATCTTTGTCTTCTAAATACATAAAAACTAATGCTTTTTCGATGTCGTTAAGCTGATAAACCGCTTTATACATCAATTTAATCTGTTCTTCCTCTTCGTAGTTGTAATCTACATCTTTTACAAAATGCTGATGACTCTCATAATCTACGGTAGATATGGTTCTTTTGGTTTTGCGATATAAGGTAATGGCTGTATTTAAAGCGACACGATATGTCCAGGTCGAAAATTTACTGTCGCCTCTAAATTTCGGATACGCTTTCCAGAGCTGAATAGTAATTTCCTGAAACAAATCTTTATGAGCATCTTCGCCGGCAGTATACAATCTACAAATTTTGTGGATTATATTCTGATTTGCCTGCAATTGCGCAACAAATGACTGTTCTAGATTTTCGCTCATAAAAGTATTAGTAGTATTGAAATCTATTTTGTTACAAGACTTAATTATTTTTTCGCCACGAATTTCACAAATTTTCACGAATTACTTCTCAAAATAGTAAAGATAAAGTTGAGTTTTAGTTTTTGAAAATTCGTGCTAATTCGTGCAATTCGTGGCAGCCTGTTACAACTGACGTGTTTTGTAATAATTAATCATCAAATCAATAAACTTGCTATAGCTTTCCATTCCATCTTTTTGATTGTTTGATTTTAAGAAACTATCATATATAAAATGAAAACCTTTATCAATAAAAGTATCATATTGTTTCCAAAAATCCTGACTTTCCTGATAGTTTTTTAAAATCCCCGGATTTACTTGTTTCTTTAAAACCTCAAAGATTTTCTCGTTTTTAAACTTCCAGATTCCAAGGCAGTATCGCAAAGCAAAACTATATCCCGAATATTGATAATATAAATTGTCATTTTTTACAGTTGCCAAAACCCCAATAAAATTGCATTCATTCTCACTCGCAAAACCTATTTGATGTGCCATTTCATGAGATGCTGTAAGCGGAAAAGAATACATCGGTAATAAATTATTTACCTGCGCTTCATTTGTAAACGGATTCAAATAACCGCCAAATCCCATATAAGTTAAGGGTACACTAAACAGCGATTTTTTTACGCTTAAAGTTTTATATTTAAAATAAGGATGTTCTTGGGCTAAATTATCATATCCGTTAAGATTCATCTTAAAAACCTCTTGCTGAGAATAAGGAAAATTGATTTTTTCGCCTTTATTTTTTGTGATTTTAAACTGAACTTCATTCGTTTTAGCAATCAGTCTTTTTGTAAAGGCCAATAAATCAGCATCAGTATATTCTCTTTTGATTTCCATTTTTTCGAAAAGAGGTTTACGATAATAATTGAAAGCCCAAAGAAGATGAAAGAAAAAGTAAAAAACAGAAATTTTACCTGTGATTTTTAAAAGATGATCTTTCCAGTCTGTTTCCCATGTTTTTCGTATTCTCCAAAACCAGCTTATCATAGATAAAATTAAAACTGCGTAAATACAATCACCGACAGAAAATGAAATTTTGCCTAAAAGTACTCGTGAGAAATGCGAAATTCTGATGTATAAATTATTGCTGTAAAGACCTTCCACAAAATCAGGGAAAAAGGGCAGAATTTTTAAAAAGATAATCTGAACTAAAAGAAATAGAGGAAGGAGATATTTTGATTTCACAGCTTAAATTTTGGATACGTAAATATAATTACAATATTGAATGATTAAAAAAAGTTCGCCACGAATTCCACTAATTTTCACGAATTATTGATTTGTTTAATTTTAGAGCCATTATAATTTGTGCTAATTCGTGGAATTCGTGGCAAAAAAAAATATAAACTTTGTAACTTTGACATTCTTAATTGTTAAACTTCAAACAAAATATAATGAGTCAGGAAATAAGAAATCTGGAACCAAAAGCACTTTGGAACAAATTTGCAGATTTAAACGCCGTTCCGCGTCCGTCAAAGAAAGAAGAGCGTGTAATCGAGTTTATGAAAAACTTTGGAAACAGCTTAGGTTTAGAAACTTTTGAAGACGAAATTCGAAATGTAATCATCAGAAAACCGGCAACTCCGGGAATGGAAAATCGCAAAGCCATTGTAATGCAAGGTCACTTAGACATGGTTCATCAAAAAAATGCTGATACCGTTTTTGATTTTGATACGCAGGGAATCGATATGTATGTTGATGGTGACTGGGTTCGCGCTCGCGGTACAACACTTGGTGCAGACAATGGGTTAGGAGTGGCTACAATTATGGCAATTTTAGAAAGTAAAGATATTCCGCATCCTGCAATTGAAGCTCTGTTTACAATTGACGAAGAAACAGGAATGACTGGTGCTTTAAATTTAAAAGGAGGAATTCTTCAAGGACAGATTTTATTGAATCTGGATACGGAAGAAGATGATGAAATTGATATTGGATGTGCTGGTGGAATCGATGTAACGGCTACAAGAGGTTATAATGAAGAAGAAGTTCCGGAAAGCTCTGTTGGATATACTATTACCGTAAAAGGCTTAAACGGAGGTCACTCAGGAATGGATATTCATAAAGGTTTAGGAAACGCCAATAAAATAATGAACCGTTTATTATTTGATGGTTTTGAAAACTTTGGATTACAGGTTTCTGAAATTAACGGAGGAAGTCTTAGAAATGCAATTCCGAGAGAAAGTGTTGCTAAAGTAATTATTTCTCAAATGTTTGATGAAGCTTATGTATATGATATGCAGGAAATTATTGCTGACATCAAAGCAGAATACAAAACGACTGAACCAAACCTGTCTATAGAAATTGTAAAAGGTGATTTACCTGAAAAAATAATGGATTTAGGTGTTCAGGAAGGAATTGTCAGAGCGATTTATGCGGCACAAAATGGAGTTTATAGAATGAGCGCTGATATGGCTGATTTGGTTGAAACTTCAAATAATATTGCTCGTGTAGTTGTAAAAGACGGAGAAATTTTAGTGGGATGTCTAACACGTTCTTCTGTAGAATCTTCAAAATTTGATTTGGCTAATTCTTTACGATCTGCTTTTGAATTGGTTGGGTGTGAAGTTGAACTTTCTGGTTCTTATCCAGGATGGACTCCAAACGTAAATTCAGAAATATTAGAAGTTTTAAAAGATATTTACGAAAAACAAAATGGTGAACAGCCAAAAGTTGTGGCTTGCCATGCTGGTTTAGAATGCGGAATTTTAGGCACAAATTACCCAGATATGGATATGATTTCTTTTGGACCAACCATTCACGGAGCACACTCTCCAGACGAAAGAGCCAGCATTTCATCTGCTCAAAAATATTGGAAATTTGTATTAGAAATTCTTTCGAACATTCCGCTTAAATAATCTTAGTTTACAGTCGCAATATTCAGTCACAGTTTTCAGTTTCCTTAGAGACTGAAAACTGTGACTGCGACTGAAAACTTAATCCCTTTTAGGAGTATTTTTCTTCTCTCTCTTTTCTTCTTTTTTTTCTTTAGCCGTTTTTAACGGTTCTTTTTTTGCTGTTTTTTTAGCATCTTGACCTTTTGCCATAATGTATTGATTTTATTTGTTTTACTGTTTTGTTATAGTAAATATAGCTTTTTAAAAAATCATAAGGCATAAAAAAATCCCCAATTTTAAAAATTGAGGATTCGTATGTTTTTGTAAAAGGGAAATTTTAATTCCTTTTTAATACTTTATATTGTTCGTAGCAGCCGCTTATGGCATCTAAAATCTGTAAGTCATTTGCAGACTGAATAAAAGCATCAGAATAGTTGCAGCGATGCATGATTTCAGGAATTTCATCTTTGCTGATTCCTAATAAAACGGCAATAGTTTCACGATCGTATTTAGTTTCTAAAAGATTTCTAATCGTATCGTCTTTTTTCATGTCCTTGAGTTTTTTAAGCTCCCGGCTGTTTTTCCCGAAGAAATTATAAAGCATATCGGCTGGATTAAAAATAGAACCCAATACCTTTCCAAAAGCATTTGGAGAATATTCACCCGCTTCATAACCTTGTGTAAGACCCGAAATACTGTAACGGTAGTTTTCTTTGGTTGGAATTAATTTTGAATCAATTTCAAGATAACCAGTTAAATTAAAAGGGGCAATGATAACTTCTTCAAGAGCAATTGCTTTTTCGGTAAGCTGAATTCGAGTCACTTTATTTTTTATCCAGTCATTTGTTACTCTGATTCTAAGAGATTGAAATCCTAAAAGAGAAAAATGAATTGTATCATTAGGCTGTACATCAATTTCAAAATACCCTTTTGCATCAGATTTTGCGCCGCGTACTTTGTTGGTGTTAATGATATTTACATTTGGAAGAGGTTGTTTACTATCATCGTTTATAATATAACCTGAAACCCTTTGCGGAGTTGTAGATTCAGCATCTTGTGCAAAACTTATGGCAGAGAATAGTAAAAAAAAGAAAACTGCGAAATATTTCATATCCTGATTTAAAGCACTAAAAGTAGTAAATAGAGATTAAATATTTCGTAGTCTTCGAATATAATTATCAGAAAATTAACAAAGTCAGCAATGTTGCTTTTTGTGTTTAAATAAAAAGGGATCAGGAAGGTTGAGTTGTATTGTTTTAGATTACAAAACTCATTTCTAGAGATTAAAATTTACCCATTGGTCGTAAAAAAACATTTAACACATAGAAACATAGGTTTTATATGTGTAAAAGGATATAAAAAAAACTTGTTTCTAACACATAGCTCTCTATGTTTGTTTTAAATAAGTGAAACGCCTTTTTTGAGAGTGCTAAATCTATGTTTCTATGTGTTAAAATTAATTATACTCAACGGGTTAGGATTCTTAATGAAAAAAAAATCCCAAATTCCATTTATGTCAGGAATTTGGGATTTCGTATTTTAAGATATTAAAGTATTAATCTCTTCTTGGTCTTCTTGGTCTTGGTGAATCACCAAAGCTTTCAGAACGTCTTGGAGCTCTGTCAGAACCACCTTCGTTTCTTGGAGCAGAACTTCTAAAACCACCTTCTCTTTTTGGAGCAGATGAATTTCTGTCGCTTCTGAAACCACCTTCTCTTGGAGCAGAGTTTCTGTCGCTTCTAAATCCGCCGCCACCAGAACCTTCACGTCTTGGGCCGAAACCTCCAGAACCTTCTCTTCTTGGTCCGCCAGAACTACGTCCGCCGCCACGGTTGTTGTGGTCACGTCTTCCTCCGCCGTCATTTTTAGAAATTTCAACATTAATACGACGTCCTTCTAACTGAACGTTGTTTAAAATGTCCATTACTTTATCAGTATGCTCAGGATCAGTATTAAAGAAAGAGAAACCTTCTTTAACATCCACTTTGAAAACGTCATCACGACCTAAGTCTAATGTTTCTTTCAAGTAATCTTTAAGAGACATCCAGTCGAAATTATCTCTGGAACCAATGTTTACAAAATAACGAACTGCTCCGTTGTTATTGAATTCTCTTGGCTCAGAATCGTTTCTTTCACGTCTTTCTCCAGAAGATTGAGTAGAGATATCTCTATTCTTTTTGTAGTAAGCAATGAAACGGTTAAATTCTACCGAAACCATTTTCTTAATCAATTCTTCTTTAGATAAACCTTCAAGAACATTGTTAATAGCTGGTAAATAGTTGTCAATTTCGTGATCAACCTCAGTATCTTTAATTTTATTAGCTAAGTGTAATAATTGAATTTCGCAGATTTCGATTCCAGATGGAATAGTTTTTTCTTCGAATTTTTGTTTGATGATTCTCTCGATAGAAGAAATTTTACGCAACTCACTTTTTGTAACAATTACAATAGAAGTTCCTAGTTTTCCAGCTCTACCAGTACGACCAGAACGGTGGTTGTACGTTTCGATTTCATCAGGTAATTGGTAGTTTACAACGTGTGTTACGTTATCAACGTCAATACCACGTGCAGCAACGTCAGTAGCAACAAGCATCTGAATTTGTCTTCCACGGAAAGATTTCATTACACCATCACGTTGAGCCTGAGATAAATCTCCGTGCAACGCAGCAGCGCTATATCCATCTTCAATTAATTTTTCAGCTACAGCTTGTGTATCTCTTTTAGTACGACAGAAAACCACAGAGAAAATATCTGGATTTGCATCGGCTAAACGTTTTAAAGCTTCGTAACGGTCACGTGCATTTACTAAGTAAAATTCGTGAGAAACTGTTGCAGAACCAGAGTTCTTAGTACCAACAGTAATTTCAACCGGTTCGCTCATGAATTGTTTTGCAATTCTGGCAACCTCTTGCGGCATAGTTGCAGAGAACAACCATGTACTTTTTTGATCTGGAGTATCTGATAAAATAGATACGATGTCTTCATAGAATCCCATGTTTAACATCTCATCAGCTTCATCAAGAATACAGTAATCTATATTTTTAATGTTTACTAAACCTCTGTTAATCATGTCTTGCATTCTCCCCGGAGTAGCCACAATAATTTGTGCGCCTCTTTTAATCTCTCTGGCTTGCTCTGTAATACTAGCCCCGCCGTAAACTGCTACCACATTAATACCTTTTTCGTATTTTGAGTAGTTTTTAAGTTCGTTGGTAATCTGTAAACAAAGTTCTCGTGTTGGCGATAAAACTAATGCTTGTGTGTTTCTATTGTCAGCATCAATTTTTTGAATTAGCGGAAAACCGAAAGCTGCCGTTTTCCCTGTCCCTGTCTGAGCCAACGCAACCATATCTGTGTCTTTTTCCAATAATAGGGGAATCGCCTTTTCCTGTACCTCTGACGGATTTTCAAATCCTAGATCTAAAATCGCCTTCAGTAACGATTCATTCAATCCTAATTGTTCAAATTTATTCATATGTGTTTTTAAAATAGGGTGCAAAATTACTGTTAATTATTCAGATAAACTAATGCTATTTTAAGATTTATAGATTTGTTATGATTTGATTATCAAAAAGTTATGTTTAGGGTAAAATCATTTTTCAAAGAAATCAAAAAAAATACGTCGTGAAATATCAATTTTGCCCAATAAAATGTTGTATTTCAAACAATTATTTTCTTGTGTTCAGGAAATCAATAAGTTGCTCAGTTGCCTTTGCGCGATGACTGATTTTATTTTTAATTTCTGAAGATAATTCGGCAAAAGTCTCCTTATAATTTTCCGGCTGAAAAATTGGATCATAACCAAAACCATGATTTCCGGCTTTAGCCAAAGTAATATTTCCTTTTGCCAAACCCGTAAAAAGATGCTGTTTTCCTTCTAAATTTAAAGCAATAACGGTCTTGAACTGTGCGCTGCGGTTTTCTTCGTTTTTTAAAGCCTCCAAAAGTTTGTTCATATTATCATCGGCATTTTTTTGTTCGCCCGCGTATCTTGCAGAATAAACGCCCGGTTCTCCGTTTAAAGCTTTTACTTCTAAACCTGTATCATCAGCAAAACAATCATAACCATAATTTTCGGTTACATAATTGGCTTTTAAAATCGCATTGCCTTCAATAGTATCAGCAGTTTCAGGAATTTCTTCGTGACAGCCAATATCTTCTAAACTTAATAGTTGGATAGATCCATTTAGAATACTTTGAATTTCCTTGATTTTATTTAAATTATTGGAAGCGAAAACCAGTTTCATATTTTGTATATTTAAAAGTAAGACTATTTTAAACACAAATTTAGAATTCTTATATTTGATAGTTACCTAAAAATAAAAATAAATGCAATTATCTGTACTGTATAAAAAAATAATGCCTTTTGTAAAACCGTACAAAAAAATGGTAATTGCCACTTTACTGCTTACCTTTTTGGGCTCGTTTGCAGCACAGGTAAATGCTGTAATATTAAAATATACAGTTGATGCCATCAATAATTTAATGGTGGCGCACGAACCTTTATCAAAAGGATTTCATTTATTAGAGATAATAAGTATCGTGCTGCTTACTAAAGAATTAGTAAACTCAATTGTACAATTCGGACAAAAATTTTATGGAGAAAAACTCCGAATTTTTATAACCCGCGATATTTCGCAGACAATTGTAGAAAAAATTCTAAGTTACAGAATGGAGTTTTATACTTCTGATGAAAATGAAAGCGGAAAACTCCAAACCAGAATCGATCTCGGTATAAGCAGTTTAACACGATTGGTTCAAAACTTTTTTATTGATATTCTGCCACTGTTTGCTAATGCTTTTGTGGCTTTGGTTATTATGTTTTATGCCAATGTTTATGTGGGTTTGGTAAGTTTATGTATTATCCCGATTTACTTTTATATCAGCCAATTGCAAGCCACAAAACTGAGCGGTTTCAGACGAAGAATGCGTAATTATCGCGAAACCAAAAACAACGGAATCATTAGTTTAATTGAATCCATTACCGTTATTAAATCTTTCGTTCGCGAATCGACCGAAGCTGATCGTCATGAAAAAATTCAATATGAAATGACAGAAAATCAGCTGGCAACCAGAAAAACCAGCTTTATTTTTGAAAGCATAAAAAGCTTCGTTGAACAAATAGGAGTGGTGATTATCATCATTTTAACCGCTTATTTTGTTTTGAATAATCAAATGACAATTGGTGCAATCATGTTTCATATTATGTTGTTTAATAATGTTTCGTCGCCAATTCGACAGTTACACCGAATTTATGATGAAGTAAACGATGCCTTAATTTATTCTGAAGGATTTTTTGATATTTTAGAATCAGAACAGGAAATAGAAACCAGCGGGACTTATATACCGGAAAAAATTACCGGATTGATTGAAGTAAAAAATGTAGATTTTGTTTATCCAAACGGAACTCAGGCACTTTACGATATTAATTTTACGGTTAAACCGAATGAAACGACTGCTTTGGTTGGATTAAGCGGAGCCGGAAAAAGCACGATTATTAATTTATTAGATAAATTTTATCTGCCTTCATCCGGACAAATATTTTTGGATGGAATTGATTTAGTGGATTATGACACCGATTTTCTGCGTAAAAATATTGGTTTGGTTCTTCAAAAAAATCACATTTTTAAAGGCACAATAGGAGAAAATATTTTATACGGAAATCCCGAAGCTTCGGAATCTGAAATTATTGAAGCGGCAAAACAAGCCTACATTCACGAACAAATTATACAATTGCCAAAAGGTTACGATTCGGATGCGCATTTACTTTCCGGCGGACAACAGCAGCGAATTGCTATTGCAAGACTTTTTCTGAAAAACCCGCCTATAATTTTTCTGGATGAACCAACTGCGAGTCTTGATGCAATTGCTACAGAACAAATTAAAAAGTCTTTAGATGCCATTAAAAAAGACAGAACTGTAATTATAATATCGCATAGTATTTCTCAAATTATCGACGCCTCAAATATTATTGTTTTAGAAAAAGGAAGATGCGTTGAAAAAGGAACACACGACGAATTGTACGATAATAAAGGAGCATATTACCAAATATTTATGGCAATGGCAAACAGTTTAAATATTGAAAAAATCACGCAGACTTTTGATTAATACGATTCAGAGTTATTTTTTCGATAAGAAAAACAAAAGCGATTCCAAAAGTATAAGCTAAAATATCTGACCACAGAAAACCTTGTCCTAATACATATCTTCCAAAAAGTGTTTTTCGAAGTTCAATAATCCATTCTGCCTGATAAAGTTGTAAAAACTCAATGCAGTAACATAGTAAAAGAGAAAATAAAGCAACTATAAAAGCTTTTTTCATCGGAAGAAATATTCTAACCAAAAAATAAATCATAACCGCATAAAGAGCATCGCCAATCCATAAAGGAATAAAGTGGATTTTTCTTGAAATGATTCCGAGAAGAATAGTGCAAAGAAATAAAATGAAATATTGTATTCTGGGTTTTTTCAAAGTTTTAATAGGCTTGGTTGAGAGCAAATATAGGTCAAATCTTAAAAAGCTGGATTTAATGGCGCTCAGATGACGCAGATTTAAACAGATTTATTTATTTTTATTGATTGACTTGCGATGCGTAAAAGTACAGTAACCATGAAGTTTGTCATTCCGAGGAACGAGGAATCGCACTAGAGAATCGACAAAGATTGGAGGCTTGCTGTTGTGGAGTTTCTTGTGCGATTCCTCGTTCCTCGGAATGACAAAATAATCCGTTTAGATCAGCGTCATCTGCGTGCCATCACATCCAGCTTCGCAGCTAATGTTAATGCGGTTGCTTCGTTCCTCGCAATGACAATCATATAGCAAAAATAAATCTGTTTAAACCAGCGTCATCTGCGTGCCATTACGTCCAGCTTAGTGCAATTGCTTCGTTCCTAGCAATGACAAAAAAGTACATTTTTAGGGAACCAAAAATACAAAGACTAAAATAAGTTTACTTTATTTCATAAATTTATCAGTTCTAAAAACTATCTATTTAAAAATAACCACATGAATGCAAAATTTTTCGCTCTGATTACCGCTTTATTACTTGTTGGAAATCAGGGTTATTCTCAAAAAGACAATTCGTTTAACGTTAAAAAACAATTGGAGTATTGCGCAGAGCAGGCTTCAAAAACATTAAAAGTGATTCCGGATGACGGAACTTCACCAAGAACGGTTCCGAATGGGAGCAAAGACTGGAAATTTGTAAATTATAAAGATTGGACAAGCGGATTCTGGCCTGGAGAATTGTGGTTTTTATACGAAGCAACAAAAGATAAGAAATGGGAAAAAGAAGCCGATAAATTTAGTCGCTTTTTAACGCCTTTGTCGGTTAGTAAAGCTGCCGATCACGATTTAGGTTTTCAGATTTTTAATAGCTTCGGAAACGGATACAGATTAACTAAAAACGCAGCATACAAAGAAATTATTCTAAAAACAGCCGATACATTGGCAACACTTTTTAATCCAAAAGTGGGAACAATTCAGTCTTGGCCTCACAATAAAATGGGCGGACACAATACCATTATCGATAATATGATGAATTTAGAATTGTTGTTTTGGGCTTCTAAAAACGGCGGAAATAAAAAGCTGTACGACATTGCAGTAAAACATGCCGAAACAACAATGGCAAATCATTTCAGACCAGATAATACTTCTTATCACGTTATTATTTATGATTATGAAACCGGCAAGAAAATAAAAGGTAGAACGGCTCAGGGATATAGTGACGACAGTATGTGGGCACGCGGACAAGCGTGGGCGATTTACGGTTTTACAATGACTTACAGAGAAACAAAAGATCCTAAATTCCTTGATTTTGCTCATAAACTAGCTCGTGTTTATCTGGATAAATTAACAACAGAAGATTTAGTTCCGTATTGGGATTTTAATGCGCCAGATATTCCAAATGCTCCAAGAGATGCTTCTGCAGCAGCAATTGTTTCTTCGGCACTTTTAGAATTGAGTTCTTATACAAAAGATAAAACACTGAAAAACGAATATCTGACAAAATCTAAAAAAATGATTGTGTCACTTTCAGATAATTACCAGAGCCACGATGTGAATTCAGCATTTTTATTGCATTCAACAGGTCATAAACCTGCCGGAAGCGAAATTGACTGCTCTATAAATTACGCAGATTATTACTATCTTGAAGCACTTTTAAGACTTCAAAAACTGAAATAAAAATTTTAAATTATGATTAGGAAAGTAAGCCAGATTTTGTGTGTGGTTATGATGATTTTGACGCTTGTAAGCTGTAAAAACGCAAAACAAAAACTTCAGGAATATGTAACGACTTATAACAGTACAGCTGCAAATTTTAAGGCTGAAGATGTTACGCTTACAACGGCAAGAGGTTATATTAATGATGATAAAATCGAATTGCGGTTTGAAACTAATTTGGAGCAAAACGCAGCGAATAAAGCAAAAGCAGAATCATCGTTTCCAAAACTGTTGAAAGAAATGATCAATAAAGATCAAATTCCTAAAGAACTGGTTGAAGAAGGTATTCAGTTTGATGCTTATTTTTTAGCCGATGATAATACGGTTTTTGTAAAACAAATAATCAACAAAGAATCTTTGGCTGAATTACTAAAATAATATTCAGATTATAACATTTATCAAATCCTCTTTAAACAATTTTAAAGAGGATTTTTTTTAGTTATTAAGTTAATTCTTTTCATTCTTTCGTCGCGATAACCTATTTGTAGTTAAATAGTTACATTTTAATATTTTGCGACTTCGTTTTGTTTTTGTGTTATAATTTCATTATGTTTGAGTTAAAAATAAACCAAAAACCTAAAAAATTATGAAAAAAATTACCCAAATCGCATTTGCTTTTGCAATTGCATTATTGCTGGTAAGTTGTAAAAATACCAAGCAAAAAATTCAGGAACATGTAAGTACCTACAACAACTCATCTTCCATAAAAGGTAACGGGATTACCAGTACTTCTGCGAAAGCATTTTTAAATGATAATAAAATTGAAATTAGAATTGAAACCAACTTAGAAGGTGATGAAGCCAATAAGCAGGCTGCAGCCGATTCATTTCCGGATTTGCTAAAAGAAATGATTAAGAATGATCAAATTTCTACAGAGTTAATAGGCGAAGGTGTAAAGTTTGATGTTTACTTTTTGGCCTATAATAATATTATTTTAGCTAAAAGAACAGTTGATAAAGAAGAATTAGCGGTTTTAGAAGGAACTGCAGAAGGAAATAAAGAAACAGCCAAACTTTAAGTTAAAATTAAAGTATTGAAAATAGCCTCTTTGTAAATCAGAGAGGCTATTTTCTTTTCGTTAAGAATAATAATTTTTGTTGGATTAATTCTAGCATTAAGTTATGTTTGTGTAAAAGTCTACCTAATAAAACCTATAAAACTATGATCAAAAAAATTACCCAAATCTCATGCACGATTGCTATTGCTTTGTTTTTAGTAAGCTGTAAAAATACCAAGCAAAAAATTCAGGAATACGTTAATACGTTTAATAATTCGAGTGCACTTTTTCACAATGATATTATCAGCAGCGCAAGTGCAAAAGCATTTTTAAATGAAAATAAAGTTGAAATAAGAATTGATACTAATTTAGAACAAAACGAATCGAGTAAATCTATTTACAACCAAATGTTCCCGGCTTTACTTGGTGAAATGCTGAAAAGTGATAGAGCTTCAATGGAACTAATTAGAGAAGGAGTAACATTTGAAATGTTCTTTTTAGCCAATAACAGTACTATACTTGCTGAATTGAAAGTGGATGAAAAGGAGTTAAATAAAATTTTAAGCAAAAATAACACTCCTGTTGTAGACAGAAAAGAACTTTCAAGTTCTGGCATGAATCCAGAGATGCAGCAAATGTTGGCCATAATGAACCAAAATATGCCAATTGTTAATGAAGACGGAACAAAAATAATAAAAATTGAAATTAGCGATAAAAATGAATTGGTTTATAAAATAGAAGTGCCAAAAAAATATTCTGAATTGCTTAAAGGGGAAGGAGCAAAGGTTTTAATGAAAGAAAGTATTTTAAGAAGCAGTGATTTAAAAACCATTCTGGGTTCTATACAGCGTTATAACATTACGACAATAAAATATCTATATCAGGATGCTAAAGGAAATCTGGTAAATGATATTATTTTGACTGAAAAAGACCTGAAATAATCATGGATGACAGATCAACCTGGCGAACCGTATTAAGTGTTTTATCGGTTATAATTTTGGGCGGAAGATTGTTGTATACTTGTTCCAACATGAATAAACCCCGTTATGAAAATGATCCTGTAATGGAAAGTTTTCGAAATTCTCAGGAAGCCATGAAAGAGAATTTTAGACAGCATCAGGAAATGCAAAGGAAAATGTCAAATGCTATATTATATTCTAATTATGAAACTTTAGATAGTTTATCGGCTTTGCAAAAAGATAATTACGGTATTCAAAAACTGGAGAAAGATTCACTAATATACATTGCATTAGATACTCAGATAAAAATACCAAAGGATTTTTATCTTCAAAACAAACACGATGATTCCTTGCGAATGGCGTTTAAATCGCCGGATAACCTAAATGTTTTTATTCATGATTTTGAATCGAAGGCAGAAATAGAACCAAGTTTTAAAACATTAAAAAACAGTGCTAATCTGCAAAAGTTTAAAGTAGAAAATACTATTGGAGACGTTAAGGCAATATCATATAAAATAACCAAAGAAAGTAAAAGATATAATGGTTATGCTTTATGTTTTAAAAATGACGGATATCTTAATTTCTACGAATTTGAAAGCAATAAACTTCCTCTTGATAAATTAAAAGGACGCGCTATTGAATTCTTTTCTCAAAATATGAAAGAGAAGAAATAAACTTCTTAAAATTAAAAAAGCCTCTTTGAATTTACAAAGAGGCTTTTTTAATTTTAATTACGTTTCGTAACGTTTGTCAAATTATCAGGGAAATACAATTCTGATAAATTGGTAAATTCATCACCACGCATAAAGATATTAATATCTACATCTGCAAAAGATGTTTTTCCGGCTGCAGCCAAAAGTTCGTTTGCAGAATGAAGTGTGTTTTTATGAAAATGATAAACACGATCTGATTTATCGGTTACAACCAAACCTTTCATCAGCATTTTATTTTGAGTGGCAACTCCCGTTGGGCATTCATTATTATGACAGCGTAAAGCCTGAATACAGCCTAAAGAGAACATGAAACCACGTGCGCTGTTACACATATCTGCGCCTAAAGCAACGGCGTGCAAAATAGAATATCCAGAAATAATTTTTCCACTTCCAATAATGCGTATTTTGTCGCGAATATTTAAACCAATTAATGTTTTGTTTACGAAAATAAGAGCCGGTTCAAAAGGCATTCCTACGCCATCTGCAAATTCTAACGGAGCAGCTCCGGTTCCACCTTCGGCACCATCAACAGTAATGAAATCTGGGTAAATATCTTCGGCGATCATTTCGTGGCATATTGCTTCAAATTCAGCCGTGTTTCCTATACATAATTTAAAACCAATAGGTTTTCCATTTGATAAATCACGTAATTGTTTCACAAAATGCAAAAGCCCTTTAGAATCAGAAAAAGCATGGTGTCCGGGAGGAGAAAGAATCATTGTGTGCGGTTCAACACCTCTAATCTTAGCAATTTGCTCTGTATTTTTTGCCGCCGGAAGCACACCGCCATGTCCTGGTTTTGCGCCTTGCGAAAGTTTAATTTCAATCATTTTAACGTTTGGAAGATTGGCTTTTTCCGAGAATTTTTCAGGGCTGAAATTTCCTTCGGCATCACGGCATCCAAAATATCCGGTTCCTATCTGCCACGTAATATCTCCGCCGCCGGCAAGATGAAATTCAGTTAAACCACCTTCACCTGTATTTTGGTAAAAGTTTCCTTTTTTAGCACCAATATTTATGGCACGAACCGCATTTTCGCTTAATGAACCAAAACTCATGGCCGAAACATTAAATAAAGAAGCTAAATAAGGCTGTTTGCAATCTTTTCCGCCCACTAAAACACGAGGTAATTCTTCATTTACTTTTGCCGGAAAAATAGAATGCTTGATACCTTCATAAGTTTCCGTATTTAAGTTTTGCTGTGTTCCAAAAGGCGTACTCGAATCAATATTTTTTGCTCTTTGATAAACAAGTGAGCGCTGGTTTCGTGAAAAAGGTTTTCCATCTGTAGATCTTTCGATGAAATACTGCTGAATTTCCGGGGCAATCATTTCAAATAAATACCTGAAATAACCCAAAACCGGAAAGTTTCTTAAAATGGCATGTTTTTTTTGAGAAGCATTATAAGCTCCAATAATCAATAAAATTGGGATAATAAAAACAAGTAGATAACCTCGACCTGTGTAATGATAAATTGCAAGAACAATTAGAAACAATAAGAATCCGTAAATAAAGAATTTTTTTCTCATGTTTAAATAATAGTAATAAGGTAATAATTTAATTAGTTGTACCGTAATCGAACATAGACGTGTTTAATGCCTTTTTTATCCGATTCTCTTTCGTCGATTTCCAAAATATCCGTTAATGATTTCAGCATTGGCGTAAGCTTAGAATAACCATAATTTCGTGGGTCAAATTCTGGTTTTTTCTTTACAATCAAATTGCCCACATCGCCAAGAAATGCCCAGCCGTCATCATCTTCAATATCTTCAATTGTAGCTTCAATAAGTTCAATGGTTTGTTTGTCAACTTTGTGAAGTGCTTTCTCAGCAGGTTTTTCTACAGGTTTTTTGGTATCTGCTGCGGTTGCTTTTGGTTTTTTCTTTTGAATGGCACCGTCCAGAACCTCAATATAAATAAACCTGTCGCAGGCAACGATAAAAGAACTTGGGGTTTTCTTTTCACCAATGCCAATTACTTTCATCCCAGATTCACGAAGTCGAATCGCCAAACGGGTAAAATCGCTGTCGCTGGAAACAATACAAAAACCATCTAATTTCCCCGAATAAAGTAAATCCATTGCATCGATAATCAATGCCGAATCTGAAGAATTTTTCCCAACTGTATAACTATATTGCTGAATGGGAGTAATGGCATGCTCTAATAAAACTGCTTTCCATCCGTTTGCATTTGGCTTGGTCCAGTCTGCATAAATACGTTTTGTTGTTGGAGTTCCAAACTTTGCAATTTCTTCCATCATCCCTTTTACATTGCTGTAGGGCACATTATCGGCGTCAATAAGAACAGCTAATTTTAATTCTTTTGAGTTGCTTACAGGCATTTTTTAGATATTAGAAATTAAGTACAATCAAAGTTAAAATTAAAATTCGTTTTTAGGTGAATTTGTTGGTGAATAAGTGTTTTTGACCGTGTTAATTATTTTGGTTATAAATAAGGTTTCTGTTAGAAAAATTAATTAAGGATAAATTTGTCTTTTATAGAGGATTTAAATATATTTGTAAGAAATTAATCAATCAGTATATGTTTTCAAAAGCATGTGAGTACGGAATTAGGGCTTCTATTTTTATAGCAACCAAATCTTCAGAAGGAATTAGGGTTGGAATAAAAGATGTTGCCAAAGAAATTGATTCACCGGAACCTTTTACAGCCAAAATTATGCAGATTTTAACCAAAAACGGAATCATCTATTCAGCAAAAGGAGTAGGAGGAGGTTTTGAGGTTTCGAAAGAAGCATTAAAATCAATAAAATTAATTCAGATTGTTGATGCAATTGACGGAAATACTATTTATAAAGGCTGCGGAATTGGCCTGAAAGAGTGTTCAGAAATTCATCCTTGCCCTGTGCACAATCAATTTAAAAAAATACGCGAGCTGCTTTTGGCAATGCTTACTAATACTACTTTAGAAGAGCTGGCACTTGGCGTAAATGCTGGGGATTATTATTTAAAAATCTTTAATAAAACCGAATAAATCTTATAATTTAAATATACAGTAATGAATAAAAAAGTCACAATTTCGATGGTAATGCTAATGGGATTTTTAGCAATAACTTCTTGCGGAAAGAAAGAAGCAGCTCCTGCCGATGAATCTACAGAAATAAATGAAACAACATCAGATGAAGGTGTAAAACCAGAAGCAGGCGTTGAAAATGTTTTGGTTATTGAAGGAAATGACCAAATGCAGTTTAATAAAACCGAACTAAAAGCAGTTGCAGGAAAACCGATCAAACTTACTTTAAAACACGTTGGTAAAATTCCAAAAGAAGCAATGGGACATAACTTGGTAATCCTTCAGCAAGGAACAGATGAAAGTGCTTTTGCTGCAAAAGCGATCGAAGCAAAAGCTACAGATTATATTCCAACTTCTGAAAAAGCTTCAATCGTTGCCCACACAAAATTATTGGGCGGAGGTGAAGAAGATACTATCGAATTTACAATTGATAAAAAAGGAACCTATAACTTTTTATGTACTTTTCCTGGTCACGTGGCTATGATGAAAGGTGTATTAATTGTAGAATAAATCATAAAACTCCAAGCCTGATTTTGGTTTGGAGTTTTTTTAAATACTAATAAAAGATAATTTTATCTTTTATTAAAAATAGAAATATATTAATATTAATTTTTACGAAAAATGGAAAATTTAAAAAACAAAACAATCGGTTCATTTGTGGCTCAGGATTATAGAACTGCGGCTGTATTTTCTAAATATAAAATAGATTTTTGCTGTAAAGGAAACAGAACCGTTTCTGAAGTTTGTGAAAAGGAAGAAATTAATTCTGATGCATTGCTTCAAAGCATTTATGATGTTTTGCAGTCTGAAAATAGCAACGGCATCGATTTTAATTCCTGGCCTTTAGATTTATTGGTAGATTATATAGAAAAAACGCATCACCGTTATGTGGAAGATAAAACACAAGTTCTGTTGAGTTTTCTGGATAAATTATGCAGCGTTCACGGTTCAAATCATCCTGAATTATTTAAAATAAATGAATTGTTTATTGGATGTGCAGGAGAATTGGCGCAGCACATGAAAAAGGAAGAACTGGTTTTATTTCCTTTTGTAAAAAGAATGGTAAAAACGAAAGAGGCTAACGGAGTTTTATCGCAGCCTTCTTTCGGAACGGTTTCAAATCCAATCGCCATGATGATGCACGAACATGAAAATGAAGGCGACCGTTTTAGAGAAATTGCTGAGCTGACTAATAATTATACGCCTCCGGCTGATGCATGTACAACTTATAAAGTGACTTATGCAATGCTTAATGAGTTTGAAGAAGATTTACATAAACACATTCATTTAGAGAATAATATTTTGTTTCCAAAAGCGGTTGCGCTGGAAGAGGAATTTGCTTAACTATAATTTTAACTAGAGAAAAACACTGATAAATTCTAGTTATGGAGCATTATCGGTGTTTTTTATTAGAATGAACTTAAAAAAATTAAACACATAGAAACATAGGTTTTAGAAGAATTATAAAAAGAGAATTTAAAAAATCTAGATTTTTACACATAGCTATGTTTGTTTATGCAAATGAAATGCCTTTTTAAGCTTGTAAAATCTATGTTTCTATGTGTTTAAAAAAATATGCGTTATGAATTTCCGAAAAACCTGGATAATCTGTTGTTTCTTTAATTTTTTAATAGCTTCCGCATTTGGGTTATTAATACGGTTTATGTTTCTTTTTCCTTTAAATTTTATAAACTACAGTTTTATACTTCATGCGCATTCTCATGCTGCTATGCTAGGCTGGGTTTACATGATTATTTATGTCTTGGTAATTCATTTTTTTATTCCGAAACAAAAAAGCCGGAAACCTGTATATAATAGATTGTTTTGGTTAACAGAACTTTCTGTAATAGGAATGATGCTTGCTTTTCCTTTTGAGGGTTATGGGCTCTTTTCTATTGCATTTTCGACAATGCACATTTTGCTGAGTTATCTTTTCTGCCGATTAATTTGGAAAGATCTTCCAAAACAAAAAACGTCTTCACAAAGACTTTTAAGTGTTTCTGTTTTATTTATGGTTTTTTCTACTTTAGGAGTTTGGTGTTTGGGTCCTGCAGTAAGCACATTAGGAAAACAAAGCGCCTTTTATCAAATTGCGATTCAATTTTTTCTGCATTTTCAGTTTAATGGTTGGTTTTTATTGGCGGTTTTAGCTTTGTTTTTAAAACAATTTCAGCATAAAATTGAAGAAACCGACTTTAGAAAATTCTATATTATTTTGATTGTTTCAACAATTTTAACGGTTTCATTTCCCATACGCTGGTTTGTTGAGTGCAATGTTTTAAGCTGGATAAATACCTTTGGAGTTGTATTGCAGCTAACAGCTTTTATTTATTTCTATAAAATGCTCAGGCCTCAAATAAGCGATTTTAAAGCTAATTTAAATAAAGAGGCTAAAAAGTTTTACGGTTTAGCATTATGTTCTTTATTTTTAAAAATAGGAATTCAATTGCTGATTATCTTCCCAAATATTGAAACAATTTCACACCAAGTCAGGAATTTTGTAATTGGATTTATTCATTTAACCAGTTTAGGAATTATTACTGGATTTGTGTTTGGAATATTACTTCAGAATAAAATGCTTTCGAGTGATTCTTTATCTTTAAAAATGGGAGTGAAATGTTTTATTTTTGGATATGTTGGGACAGAAGTTTTATTGTTTTTACAAGGAGGATTTTTCCTTTTCAATAAGGGAACAATTTTAGGTTATTTCCAAAGTATATTTGGTTTTAGTTTATTGCTGGTTTTAGGATTAATATTGATTACGGCATCTGCTATAAACAAAAAACAAGAGTCGATCCATTCCTAAAATCTTCTCTTGTTTTTTCACTAATCAACCTATTCAAAATTTTAAATCTTCTCTGCTTCTTTATTTATAGTTTCAATTGTTTTTTCATTGTTTACACCTAAACCTTCCTGCTGAAAAACTAACTCTCCTTCGGGATTAAAAACGCTTATAATATTAGAATGCGAAAAATCTACAGGAGATATTTGTTTATAATTAACGGCCAAAACTGCTGCAAATTCGCGTGTGTTTTCATCAGATGAACGAAGAAAAAGCCACGGTTCCTGATTCATTTTATTAGCAATTGCAAAAGTTTTTAATCTTTCGGGCGTATCTGTTTTAGGATCAATACTTACTAAAATAAGTTTTACATTTTGTTTGGTGTTTTTATTGAGTTTTGCTTCAATATCTCGCATGTCTGCAACTAATCTGGGGCAGGCGGCTTTACAGCTTGTGTAAATCATTACCATAACCAGCACATTTCCTCTCAGGCTTTTTAGTTCAATATCGTTTCCGTTTTGAGTCGTCCATTTTGAAGGAAGATTATAGATGGATAAATCACTTATTTCCTTTTTTGTTACTGCAGTATCCTTTTTATTTTCTTTACAGCTCTGCAAAGAAAACAGAAGAATGAAAACCGCAATTATTGTTTTTTTCATTGAAATTAATTTAAAGATTAACTTTTGGTTTTGTTGAACTGGCGCATCTAAAACCAAGATTTCGGGTTGAATATTGCGCTTTAAGACTTCCTCTAAAAGCGTAGCGCATAAATGCTGCATAATCCATTAAATCGGATGCATTTACAGAAGCGCTTCCACAGAATAAATTTTTATCGCTACTTTTATCCTTTCTCGATTCTCCGGATAAAAAAATGCTGTTAAAGTCAGAAGTCCATTCCCAAACCAAACCATGCATATCATAAACTCCCCAATAATTTTTAAACGTTTTTCCTACTTCATTTTCATACGTTTTCGACTTTTCGTACCAGGATAAAATGTAATTATTGAATTCTTTTTTGATTCTGGCATCCACTGTTTTTGCATCGGCCATCGCTGCATATTCCCATTCATCCATTGTGGGCAAACGTTTTCCCTGACATTCGCAGTATTTTTTTGCAGCAAACCAGGAAACAGCAGTTATAGGCGAATTTGATTTTGAACTGCCAAAATCAAAATCATTTTCCCAGTAAGACAAATACGTTTTATCGGCAAAAATCCCCTTGATTTTCGATTTGCTATATGTTGGATTTTTTTTGATGAAATTCAAAAACTCAGCATTGGTAACAGGATAAATGTCTAAATAAAAAGAGTTTACAAACACGGGTTTTTTAGATGAGGCTCCGTAAAGAGGAACAAAACGTCCCTCTTTTATCAGAGCCATTCCAATTTCCTGCGCTATTGTTACGCCTGTAAACATCAGGAAAAAGGTAAGAATGAAAATAAATTTTTTCATGCTTTATTTTTGATTGTTATCGCAGTGCTTTTACCATTTCCGGAGTAACTTCTGTTTTATTATTTCCCCAGCTGTTATAGATATACGTAAGCACATTAGCTATTTCATCATCAGATAAATTTTGAGCCGGCATTACATTATTGTATTTTTTTCCGTTCACGCTTACTTCTCCGGTTAAACCGTGTAAAATTGTTTTAATAGCACGTTTAGAATCAGCATTTAAATAATCTGATTTTGCAAGAGGAGGAAAGGTATTTGGAATTCCCTGCCCTTCAGATTGGTGACAAGCGAAACAAGTGGTGCCAAAAATTTGTTTTCCAATTTTTATTCTCTCTTCGGCAGTTCGTTTAGGTGTTGCAGTTTTTGCAGTTGCATTTTCAGGCATTTTTTGAATGGTTCCGCCTTCTGGCAGATAAATTCCTTCCTGAATCGTTCCAGAATAAATGTTTTTATTTTCTTTTCCTTCTACTTTCAACATTCCTAAAGCTCCTTTATTAAAGGCTCTAAAAATAGAATGGTCAACCAGAATAAAAGTTCCCGGAGTTTCTACCTTAAAATCGACAATTGCAGCGCCTCCGGCCGGAATCAAAGTTGTTTGAACGTTTTTATTAATTACAGTCCCGCCTTCGACATGAACGTGATCAAATATTTCTCCAATAACATGAAAAGACGATACTAAGTTTGGACCGCCGTTCCCCACAAATAAGCGTACCGTTTCTCCCACTTTTGCTGTTAACTCATTTCCGTTTGTAAGCGAACCTACTTTTCCATTAAATACAACATAATCAGGTGTTTCTTTTACGGCTTTATTCATGTCAAATGGCTGCAGGCCTTTTGCGCCATATTCGCCCTGCGTATAAAAATCGCCCTGCATCACATAATATTCCTTATCAACAGGAGGAAGTCCGCCTTCTGGTTCAACCAAAATCAAACCATACATACCATTTGCAATGTGCATTCCAACAGGCGCTGTTGCACAATGATATACATACAGTCCCGGATTGATCACCTTAAAGCTGAAAACTTTTTCATGTCCGGGAGCAACAAGTGAAGAAGTCGCCCCGCCGCCAGGTCCGGTTACAGCGTGTAAATCAATATTATGCGGCAGTTTATTATCCGGATGGTTTTTTAAATGAAATTCTACTTCATCACCCACACGCGTTCTGATGAAACTTCCCGGCACAGAGCCTCCAAATGTCCAATACGTATATTTTACACCATCAGTCATTGTGCCTTCCTGCTCTTTGATTTCCATGTTTAATTTGAGTTTCATGGCAGTTCTGTTTCCAACAGGTTTTGGAACCATTGGAGGGGCTGTAAGTTCAGCATTCATTTCTCCTTCGGTCATTATATCAGTATAGTTTACTGATTCTTCTTTTTTACAACTTCCTAATAAAATCGTAAAAAGTAAGCATAACAACATGTTCATTTTAATCGAAATGTCATTTTTCTTTTTCATAAGGTTTTGGTTTTATTTAGTTTTAAATCAGGAGTAAAAATAAAAGACTATTTTATCTTTTATCATGATAAAAGTCATGAAATACTTACTAATAAAACCTTTATATTAAATTATTGTGTACACTTTTATTACAGTTAACTGTTTTAAATTCAATTCTTTAAGTATGTGTAAATTTTTTGTAAATTAATATTTTGATATTTTTTTAATAAAAACAAATGCTCAACTCCATTTTAGAATAATAATCATTATTTTTGCGACCTGTATAAATAAAATTATTACTTCAAAATATATTTATGGTAAAAGATTTATTCGAAAGAATTCAGGACAATAAAGGACCTTTAGGAAAATGGGCTTCTCAGGCAGAAGGTTATTACGTTTTCCCAAAGTTAGAAGGAGAGTTGGGTCCTAGAATGACGTTTCATGGAAAAAATATTTTAAACTGGAGTTTAAATGATTATTTAGGATTAGCTAATCATCCAGAAGTTCGTAAAGCAGATACGGATGCTGCGGCTCAATATGGCGCTGCATACCCTATGGGAGCTCGTATGATGTCTGGACACACAACTTATCATGAGCAATTAGAAAATGAACTGGCTTCTTTCGTTATGAAAGAATCTGCTTATTTATTGAATTTTGGTTATCAGGGAATGGTATCTATTATTGATGCCTTGGTTACAAAAAATGATATCATTGTTTATGATGTAGATTCACATGCTTGTATTATTGATGGTGTTCGTTTGCACATGGGTAAACGTTTTACTTACAAACACAATGATCTTGAAAGTATGGAGAAAAACCTGCAGCGTGCTACTAAAATGGCCGAAGAAACAGGCGGAGGTATTTTATTTATTACCGAAGGTGTTTTTGGAATGCGCGGACAACAAGGTAAACTGAAAGAAATTGTTGCTATGAAGCAAAAATACAATTTCCGTTTATTAGTTGATGATGCACACGGTTTTGGTACACTTGGTAAAACAGGTGCCGGAGCAGGTGAGGAGCAGGGAGTTCAGGACGATATTGATGTTTACTTCTCGACTTTTGCAAAATCAATGGCAAATATTGGAGCTTTTGTGGCTGCAGATAAAACAGTTATTGATTACTTAAAATACAACTTACGTTCGCAAATGTTTGCAAAAGCATTGCCAATGATCCAGACAATTGGTTCTTTGAAGCGTTTAGAGTTATTGCGTAATTCATCTTCTATTAAAGATAAACTTTGGGAAAATGTAAATGCATTACAAAGCGGTCTTAAAGAAAAAGGATTCAATATTGGAGATACTAATACTTGTATTACTCCGGTTTACTTAGAAGGAAGTATTCCTGAAGCAATGGTAATGGTAAACGATTTAAGAGAAAACTACGGTATTTTCCTTTCTATTGTTGTTTATCCGGTTATTCCAAAAGGAATTATTTTATTAAGAATGATCCCGACAGCTTCTCATACTTTATCAGATATTGAAGAAACATTAACTGCTTTTGAAGCGATTCGTGAGAAATTAGTTAACGGAACTTATAAAGAAATTGCAGAACGTACAACAGTTGACGTTTCGTAATTAATTTAAAATAGATTTCCTTAAGTGGAAATTATGTAAAAAAATCCATTTGTTATACGAATGGATTTTTTTTATTTAAAGTAATTTTAATTCATAAATCACAAAATAAAAAACTCAGCATTATGAAAAAAGTATTAGCAATAGCAACCCTTATTTTGACAGTTCTAATTTCCTGTAAAAAAGAAACGACTACTACAGAGCCAGTACAAATTACACCAAGCCCGCCAAAAGAGGCTGAAATTGTAGAACCAGCAGGAGATCAATGTTATGCATGGAGAGCAAATGGAAGCGTAATTGAACTTAGTTTTAATGTAAATTCTCATCAGGAAGTAAATGGGAAATTAAGCTATAACCTGGCAGGAAAAGATAAAAATGAAGGAACACTGATTGGAAATATGAAAGGTGATACTATAGTTGCCGATTACACTTTTAATTCTGAAGGGACTTCATCAGTACGAGAAGTTGTTTTTTTACAAAAAGACGGAACTCTTATTGAAGGATACGGAGATGTTGTACAAGCTAATGACAAAGTATCATTTAAAGATAAAACAAAACTAAAATTTGATCAGAAAAATACGCTGACCAAAATAGATTGCAAAGTGGATTAATGAATTGTTATTAAAGTAAAAAATCCATTCGTTTTGGGGGCGAATGGATTTTTTTATGTTTTATTTTAAAAAGTTAATTACTCTTTGGACTTATATAAATCAACGTACCTCCAAAACAACTATTTTCGCCAGTTAACATTCCCAGGTTAAATAAAGCATGTGCATACATTTTTAATTCTTTGTGATCAAGATATGAAGACCATTTTTGATTCTTCTTAATTTTTTGAGTTAGCAAATTAAAATTAATTCTTGATTGCAATTTCTTTAAATCATTTTCAGAATAATCTTCAATTCCAAGGTTTGCTATTGCGCTGTCATTCTTGAATTCAAAATACCTATTCTTGTTTTTTATAGCGGTTTGATAGGCTTTAATTATTCCTCTTTCATCATAGTCAATATTATATTCTCTATGTATTGCTCCTTGCAGAAAATTGGCTTTAGTGCAGATTTCTCTAACTTTATTAGTATTCAGGTTTTTTATCTTAACTACCAAGAAAAATTGAAAAGTACCGCCGTTATTTATTGCTCTAACATAATTTTGATATAAAATATCGCTGTCATCTTTTGTAAATGAAAGTGAAATTAATAACGCCAATATTATACTGAGTTTTTTCATTTATGAAAACTGAAAACTGCGACTGAAAACTTATAAATACTTCAAATAAGTCTTTCTCTGACAGTGAATTTTCGGATCAAAGTTTTTCCAAAGCAAATGAATCGCTGTGTTTTCAGCTAATTCAGGCGTTCTGATGCAATTTTGAATTCCTTTTTCAGAAAAAGTTTTAAAATATTCATCAAAAATAATCGCTGTAACGCCTTTATTTTGATAATCGGGATGAACTCCGATAAGATAAAAAACAACATCTTTACTTTTCTTTCTTGCCTTTAAAAGATGGAGAAAACCAAATGGGAAAAGTTTTCCTTTGGCTTTTTGCAATGCTTCTGAAAAACTTGGCATTACAATACTAAAAGCAATTAAATTATCCTCTTTATCTACTACAAACTTTATATATTCAGGATTGATAAAGCTGATGTATTTCTTTTTAAAATATTCTTTTTGAACATCTGAAATAGCCACGAAAGAAGCCAGTTTAGCATAAGATTCATTAAACAAATCAAACATTTTGTCCACGTGCGGCATTATGTCTTTTGTTTTCGTGAAAGTTAATGCTCTAAGTCCGTAACGCTTTTTGATTAATTCCTGAGCTTTTAGGAAAAATTCAGGCTTTACATTTGAAAAAGGGAAAATGCTTTCGATATATTCTTTCTCAATTTGAAAACCTAATTGTTCAAAATGAGTAACATAATAAGGATTATTGTACCAGGTAATCATAGTCCCTATTTGATCATAACCTTCTGTAAGAACGCCAACTTTATCTAAGTTAGAAAAGCCCATAGGGCCTTCGGCATGTTCTAAGTTATGTTTTCTGCCTAATTCATAAACTTTTTCAAGAAGTGCTTTAGTAACCTCGATATCATCAATAACATCAAACCACCCAAAACGAACCTTTCTTTTATGCTGATTATTTACTTCTGCCCAGTTTATAATAGCCGTAATTCGTCCAACAATTTCATTGCCTTTGTAAGCCAGATAAAAATAAGCTTCTGCATTATCAAACGCAGGATTTTTAGTTTTATCAAAAGACTCTAATTCATCAGCAATAATAGGAGGAATCCAATACGGATTATCTTTATAAAGTGAGAACGGAAATTTTATATATTCGGTTAGTTCTTTTTTAGTTTTGGCTTCTTTGATTGTAATCATTAAGGTCGTATTAACTCCTTTTTTAAAGGTTTGATTATTAAATTTATTCGTATTTAGCTTTACGTTTTCTTTCTTTTTCCTGATAATCTACTTTTTCTTCTTTATTATCAGAGTTTTTCTTTGCTTTCTCTTTGTTCTTATTCGCAATTTGTTTTTCCTTGTACCATCCGTCATATCTCCAGGAGAAACCAACTCCTCCATATAAAATAGAAGGCGTGTTTTTGAAATTAGTACTTATAGAAGCATCAACCTGCATATTTGAAGATAAAAGGTATGCAGCACCGCCACGCACAATGGCATCACTGTAAAAATCGCTTTTGTATCCTTGATTTTCAACAAATCCAGACCATTTGTCATTAAATCCGTGTGTTAAGGTTAAAACATAACCATAACTTGGATAATCTGTCCCAATATAATCTGCAATAATATTGGTTACAAAAACCCATCTTCCGCCGCCAAATAAGTTTTGAGTTACTAAAGCAACTTTTGGAGAAATATCTCCATTTGGAGAAAAATAATACGGATTATCGGCACCAACAAAATTCGCTCCGGCAAAAATAGAAACAGCCGGAATTAATTCGCGCCATTGAAAACTGTGATTCGCTTTATAACTATAAATATTAGCTTCTTTTTTATAGTTTTTATAAGGATCGTAAATTAGGTATTTAGCTCCTAAAACGGTCTGTCTGAAGTTGTTTTTTTTATAGCTGGTGTACGGAGTGTCAAAGTTTTCCATTTGATACTGAACATCTAAAATAAATTCAAGCTGTTCCAAAAAAGCACCATATCTAACAGTTAAATCGGTACCAAAACCGGTAGCGTCATAATCTAATAAGTCGTGTTTTTCTTTAATACCATAAACGCCAATTTCGCCCTGAATTACTGATTTTCCAACCGCATAAGCCGACATTGTTTCGCCCGGACGGTTCGAATTAATCACATCAGTATATTGTGCGAAGAAAAATTGTGGTACTAAAAAAAGAAACGCAAAGAGTAAGTTTTTAATTTTCAACATAAATGTATTTTTTGATTAAAAGCTATAACGCATTTCAAATGTACTATATTTTATTATTTATTTAAGATTGATATTTTAATTTTAAACAACGGATTTACTAATTTTGGAAAAAAATTATATGATCATGCAAGAAGCATCTTTTACAAATTTGTTTAAAACGATAATGTGGATTATTGCGTTTTATTATATTTTTAAATTTTTGGCCCGAATCTTTTTGCCGGTATTGGTTAAAAAAGCGGTAGAGAAAGCAGGAGAAAATTTTCAGAGACAACAACAATACAGTCAGGATAATTCCTGGCAGCAAACTCGTAATAACAATAATGACGAAATAATCATTAATACTGCTAATGCCAAAAAGCCTCGCGAGACCAAAAAGGTGGGCGATTATGTTGATTACGAAGAAATAGATTAAGTTTGTATCCTTGTAGTATTAGGATTCATCATTTAACCAAACCAGCCAAAATTGAAAATAGTAAATAAATTCTATCCGCACGCCCTTGTAATTCTGGGCTTTATTCTTGTTTCCTTAATTTACTTTTATCCTGTTTTGCAGGGAAAACAAATTTTCCAGTCAGATATTGCTCAATACACCGGAATGGCCAAAGAGCAAAATGACTTTAGAGCAGCAGAACATACAGAGCCTTATTGGACAAACTCTGCTTTTGGCGGAATGCCGACTTATCAATTAGGAGCAAATTATCCAAACGATTTTGTGGGTAAAATAGATGATGTTTTACGTTTTTTACCACGTCCGGCTGATTATTTATTTCTATACTTTTTAGGGTTTTATGGTTTGTTATTAGTTTTAAAAACAGATCCTTTAAAAGCTTTTATCGGAGCGATTGCGTTTGGTTTTTCTACTTATTTAATTGTTATTCTTGGCGTTGGACATAATGCAAAAGCGCATGCAATTGCTTATATGCCACTGGTTATTGCCGGATTTATACTCGTTTTTCAGAAAAAATATATTTGGGGAGGTTTGCTCACCATGTTTGCGGTGGCGTTAGAGGTTAATGCCAACCACTTTCAAATGACCTATTATTTATTAATTTTCTTATTGATACTTTCAGGTTATTTTGCTTTTACTTTTATAAAAGAGAAAGAATACAAACCGCTTTTAATTGCCATTGGAACTTTGGCTGTAGCCGGAATTTTTGCAATTGGCGCTAATGCAGGAAATTTATTGGCAACAAGTGAATATGCCAAGTTTAGTACACGAAGCAACAGCGAATTAACTTTTAATCCTGACGGAACTAAAAAGGAAAATGAAAATGCGTTAAGCCGTGAATATATTACGGAATACAGTTACGGAATAGCCGAAAGTTTCAATCTGATTGCTCCAAGACTTTTTGGAGGGTCAAATCATGAAAATATAGGTAAAGACAGCAGTATGTATACCTTTATGACTGATCATAATGTAGAACCTTCTAAGGCAGAAGATTTTGTGTCAGCAATGCCAACTTATTGGGGAGATCAGCCAATTGTTGCTGCTCCGGCATATATTGGAATTGTAGTATTCTTTTTGGCAGTCTTAGCTTTATTTATTGATGACCGAAAAATTAAATATGTTTTTCTTTCAGGAGCATTATTTTCACTTGTACTTTCGTGGGGAAAAAATTTCTCTCTTTTGACAGATTTCTTTATTGATTATGTGCCAATGTATGATAAGTTTAGAGCTGTATCATCTATTCAGGTAATCTTAGAGTTATGTATGCCAGTTTTAGCCGTGATGGGAATTCAGTCGTTTTTTAAAGCAAAAGATGAACCTAAATTACAGCAAAAAGCGCTTGTGCAAACTGGAGTTTTTGGATTGGGAGTTATATTAATTTTAGTAATTGCTAAAGGTTTCTTCCATTTTTCAGGAAGCAGTGATAACTATTTTCTTCAGATGTATGGACAAGAATTTGTTGATGTTTTAATAGAAGATAGAAAAAGTCTTTATTCTGCAGATTTGCTGCGTTCAGGATTCTTTATCGTAGTAACGTTTGGAGTTTTATGGTTATTTATAAAAAATAAATTTTCGCAGACAACAACTCTAGTCATCGTTGCTCTTTTGATGATTTTTGATTTGTTTTTTGTAGATAAAAAATACGTTTCAGCAAAGGATTTTGTCAGCCCGGTTCAGATTGCTGCTCCTTTTCAGGAAACTCCAGCCGATGCTCAAATTTTAAAAGATACAACGCATTACAGAGTTTTTGATATAGATGGAAATATGTCAAGTGCGACAGCTTCTTATTTTCACCATTCTATTGGAGGATATCACGCTGCAAAACCAAGAAGAATGCAGCAATTGTTTGATTACCAAATTGGTAATAAATCAAAAAACATGAATCTTGAAGTGCTTAATATGTTGAATGTTAGGTATGTAATTCAGGCAGATAGTACAGGTGCACCTATACCAGCAGTTAATCCTGATGCAAATGGAAATGCTTGGTTTGTAGAGACTGTTAAGCTTGTAAATAAACCAGATGATGTAATGAAAGCATTAGATCATATCGATACTAAAAAAGTGGCGGTTTTTAACGTTCATGAGCATGAAAGTAAATTCCAAAATGCCCGTATGAAAAAACAATGGGATACAACCGGAACCATAAAAGTAGTTCAATACAAGCCAAATTACATTAAATATCAATCGAATAATGGAAAAGATGGTTTAGCTGTTTTCTCTGAAATCTATTATAAAAATGGCTGGAATGCTTATATAGACGGAAAATTGACAGATCATTTCCCAGTTGATTATGTTTTAAGAGCAATGGAAATTCCTGGCGGAAAACATACTATAGAATTTAAGTTTGAACCACAGGTTATTAAAACGGGTGGTACAATTAACCTTATAAGTTCAATTGGAATGTTTGTGCTTTTGATTGGCGGAATCTATTTCGAGCGAAAAAAACATAGTACAAATAAGAGTGAATTTAAAGTCTAGCTTTTAGATGCTAATTTCAAAAGTTCTAAAAATAGTTGTCTTTGCCGTTTTTGATTTATTCGTATTTGTTTTTTGCGGGATTTACATGATGGGATATGATGACTTTTATAATGAAAGTCAAGGAGAATATTTTAGTTTTTCAAGCATGAAAACTGAATATAAAATTGTCTGGTGTTTTTATAATTTTTGGATTTTCTTAAACTGCTTATTTTTAATTTATATTATATATAAAGTATACAAGAAATTAGCTTTGAAATAAACTTTATCTTTGCACTTTAAAATAATAAACGATTTTCCTTGGAACAAAAAAAGCTCTTAATTATAACCTATTACTTTCCTCCAGCGGGTGGGCCGGGAGTACAGCGCTGGCTGAAATTTGTAAAATATCTGCCAGACTTTGGTGTTCAGCCCATTGTTTATGTTCCAGAAAATCCAACTTACCCAATTGTTGACGAAGGCTTGGTAAGCGAAATATCAGATAAAGTAATAGTTCTTAAAAATAAAATTTGGGAGCCTTACCAATTAGCTTCTGTTTTTTCAAAAAACAAAACCAAGAAAATCAGTTCAGGGATTTTTCCACATAAAAAAAAGCAAACCTTTTTAGATAAAGCTTTTCTTTGGGTGCGCGGCAATTTATTTATTCCGGATGCAAGAGTTTTTTGGGTAAAACCTTCTGTTTCTTATCTTGAAAAATACATCAAAGAAAATAATATTGATACAATCGTAACGTCGGGTCCGCCGCACAGTTTACATTTAATTGGTTTAGAATTAAAAGAAAAATTAAATGTAAAATGGTTTGCAGATTTTCGTGATCCGTGGACAACGATTGGTTACCATAAAGCGTTGCGTTTATCCAGTTATGCTGCTAAAAAACATAAAAGTTTAGAGCGCAAAGTTCTCAATTCTGCTGATACTATAATTGTAACAAGTAAAACTACAAAAGCCGAATTTCAGGCTATCACCAATAAGCCAATTTCAGTAATTACAAACGGTTACGATATTGAGAACGTTGAGAAACAAACTTTAGATACTAAGTTTTCACTTGCTCATATTGGTTCGTTTTTATCAGACAGAAATCCAAAATTTTTATGGGAATGTCTGGTTGAATTACTTCAGGAAATTCCGGGTTTAAAAACGCATTTAGAAATTAAATTAATTGGTGCCGTAAGTCAGGAAGTTTTAGATTCTATTCAGGAATTTAAGCTAAACGATTATTTGAACCTATTAGGATATGTTTCGCATAATGAAGCTATAGCCCATCAAAAAAAGTCTCAGGTTTTACTTTTAATCGAAATAAACTCTGAAGATACCAAAAGTATTATTCCGGGAAAATTGTTTGAATATATGGTCTCAAATCGTCCAATTATTGCTATTGGGCCGCAAGGTTCTGATTTTGCCGATATTATAAAAGAAACCAATACAGGTGTATTTTTTGATTATTCAGAAAAAGCGAAGCTAAAAAGTGTAATTTTGGACTTTTATAATCAATTTTTAGAAGGAAAATTACAAGCTAATGGTGTTGGTTTACAGCAATATTCACGAAAAAACCTTACTAAGCAATTAGTACAATTGATCAATTAATAACAATTTCAAAAACAAAAGGAGAGCAGAAAATCAAAAATCTAAACTCTACAATCTAAACTCTGCAATCAAAAAATGGGTATTGTCTTAAACCAGTCTTTTAAAAACACTATAATAACATACATTGGCTTTGGAATTGGAGCCATTAATACACTTTATTTATATCCTGTTTTTCTGGGCGCAACTTTTTATGGTTTAACTAATTATGTGACGTCTTGTGCCAATGTGATTATGCCTTTATTTGCGATTGGGATGCAAAATACCTTGGTTAAATTCTATTCACAATATCAAACCGACGAGGAAAAATCCCGTTTTTTATCTTTTACGGTTTTATTTCCTCTGCTATTAATAATTCCACTTTTACTGATTGGACTTGTTTTTTATGATGAGATTTTATTTTTTGTTTCAAAAAAGAATGCGATTGTAAAAAGTTACATCTGGCTAATACCATTTATAGGATTGTGTATGGCCTATTTTGAAATTTTTTATGCCTGGCTGCGAGTAAATATGCATTCAGTTTTTGGAAATTTTGTTAAGGAAGTCGGTTTAAGATTATTTTCATTATTTCTATTAATAGGTGTTTATTACAATTGGCTTAGCGTAGAAGGTTTTGTGTACGCAACAGCAATTTTGTATTTTTTAGCGTTCCTGATCACCATGTTATACGCATTTAGTATTCAAAAACCAACTTTTCAGTTTACAATACCAACCAATACAAAAGATATCTTAGTATATACTTTTTATATTATTTTATCCGGAAGCGTGGCCAATTTGCTTTTGGATGGTGATAAAATGATATTAAATCAATATATGCAGATTGAAAATATTGCCTTCTATTCTGTTGCTACTTATATTGCTTTGGTAATTTCAGTTCCGAGTCGTGCGATGCACCAGATTGTATATCCCATTACGGCAAAATTAATGCATGAAAATAAGCATGACGAATTGAATGATCTTTATAAAAAGACTTCTATTAATCTGCAGATTGTGGGTGGTTTTGTAATGCTCTGCATATTTGTAAATATTAATCAATTGTACGAATTAGTTCCAAAAGAATACAGCGGCGGAATTGCAGTTGTATTTATGATTGGTTTGTCTAAATATTTCGATTTGATTTTAGGAAACAACAATGCAATTATTTTTAATACTAAATATTACCGAATGGTATTGTATTTAGGATTAATGCTGGTTGTGTTGACTGTAGTTTTAAATATGATCTTTATTCCAATTTTTGGAATCTTCGGATCAGCGTTTGCCACTTTACTGTCTATCACATTATACAGTTTGGCTAAGCTGCTTTTTGTTGTCAAGAAACTTCATTTATATCCTTTTACAAAAGAAACGCTTTCTTCAATGCTGCTTACGTTTGTATTGTTTTTAGTTTTCTATTTTTGGGAATTTCCATTTTACCAGCTTATCAGCATTGCCTTAAAATCAATTTTGGTAACAATTCTATATGTTTATCTAAATTATAAATTTAATATCTCTCCGGATATTAATAAGGTTATTGATAATATTTTCAGAAAAATTGGGATAAAGATTTAACAACTTCCATTATTCTTATATAGCTTAATTCCTAACTTCATTATTTAAGGGTATTATTTTTTCATTATCGAAAATAAAAGATACTTTTTTATATAACATCTTGAAATTGTGAAGGAAATCTTAAAAAAATGATGCGTTTTATTTTGTAATTCAATTTATTACGATTAATTTTATGTAGATTTTTATTACATCTCTTTCATTGACAGTATGATAAATAGTTGCATAAAGGCAATAAAAGTGGTGTCTTAATGTTTTTTTTAAATTAAATAGCTATCCAAAATTGTTAAATTTAAGTATCACATGCAGACAAACAAATGATTATGAAAAACAATAAGCTAAGTCAGGAACAAAGTGTACAGGTGTTTTCCAATATGATATCAAACAAAGTTCATAATGGATTTACACTAGAAGAGAGAAATGATGAATTACTTTTTGCAGTTCTTTCTAAAGGAGGAAAGGTAGTTAACCACAGTTTAAATTTCATGATTTTTTGTTTAACCCTCGGATTATGGTCATTTGCCTGGCTATATCTAACATTCGAGGCTTCCAAACAAAAAAAGGTATTAGTAGCCATTGACGAAGATGGTTTTCCTTTCGAAGAAAAATGCTTAGTAGCATAAATATTTTCGGCTTAAAATAGTTTAGCCATAAATTACAATCTTGATGAATGTAATTTATGGCTAACTTTTTTTATAATAACTGCTAAAGTTTTATAATTTATCCTTTAAATAAATTCCTGTAACAGATTCTTTTATTTTAACAACATCTTCCGGTGTTCCTGTGGCTAATAAATGTCCTCCATTTTCACCGCCTTCAGGGCCTAAATCAATAATCCAGTCGGCACATTTTATCAAATCTAAATTGTGCTCAATTACAATTATCGAATGTCCTTTTTCGATTAAGGCATCAAATGAAGCCAATAATTTTTTAATGTCATGAAAATGAAGCCCTGTTGTAGGTTCATCAAAAACAAATAGCGCTTTATCTTTTGTTGCACCTTTAACTAAAAATGAAGCTAACTTAATACGCTGCGCTTCACCACCAGAAAGAGTAGAAGAAGATTGTCCCAATTGAACATATCCTAAACCAACATCTTGCAGAGGCTGTAATTTTTGAGTGATTTTAGACTGCTTATTTTTTTCGAAGAAAGCAATTGCATCATCAATCGTCATGGTTAGAATATCGTTGATGTTTTGATTATCAAAAGCAACTTCGAGAATTTCTTTTTTAAATCGTTTTCCACTGCAGGTTTCACAAGGCAGCGAAACATCGGCCATGAAGACCATTTCGACATTTATAGAGCCTTCTCCTTTACAAGTTTCGCAGCGGCCTCCATCAACATTAAAAGAAAAATGTTTGGCCTGATATCCTCTTATTTTCGATAATTTTTCTTTTGCATACAAATCACGAATATCATCATACGCTTTTATGTATGTTACAGGGTTTGATCTCGAACTTCTTCCAATCGGGTTTTGGTCTACATATTCAATATGTTTGATCTGAGAAAAAGAACCTGAAATTTCACTGAATTGTCCCGCTTTCTCAGCAGCATTTTCCAGTTTTTTCTGCATGGCAGGAAATAAAATTTTCTTAATCAGCGTACTTTTTCCACTTCCGGAAACTCCTGTTACGACCGTTAAGACATCCAAAGGAAAAGTAACATTAATGTTTTTAAGGTTATTTTCTCTGGCACCAATAATATCAATATGATTTTTGAATTTTCGTCTTTTCTTTGGAACAGAAATTTCTAAATCGCCATTCAGGTATTTCGAAGTAAGAGAATCTGATTTTAAAATCTCTGCATAAGTTCCCTGCGCAACTAGTTTTCCTCCAAAAGTTCCTGCTTCCGGTCCAATATCAATAATCATGTCTGCAGCTTTCATGATATCTTCGTCGTGTTCCACTACAATAACCGTATTTCCTAAATCACGAAGAGAAAGCAAAACTTTAATCAATCGCTCTGAATCTTTTGGGTGTAGACCAATACTTGGCTCATCCAAAATATACATCGAACCAACCAAACTGCTTCCTAATGAAGTAGCAAGATTAATACGCTGTGATTCTCCTCCGGAAAGTGTAGCCGAATTTCGGTTTAACGTTAGATAATCTAAACCAACTTCTGTCAAAAATGACAAACGATTATTGATTTCAACCATCAAACGTTTAGCAATTTGCTGTTCGTAAACATTCAGTTCAATATTTTTAAAGAAAGTAACCAAATGTCTAATTGGAAGATCAACTAAATCTGAAACCGTTTTTCCATTGATTTTTACGTATGAAGCTTCTTCTCGTAAACGTTTTCCACGACATGCGTGACATTTTGTTTTTCCGCGGTAACGCGAAAGCATGACACGATTTTGTATTTTATAATTTTTTTCTTCGAGTTCTTTAAAGAAATCATTCAGACCCTGAAAATATTGATTTCCTTTCCAGATTAAATCTTTTTGATCTTCTGAAAGTTCAAAATAGGGTTTGTGAATTGGGAAATCAAATTTATAAGCGTGTTTTACCAATTCATCTTTATACCAGCTCATGCTTTCGCCGCGCCAAGGATAAATGGCACTTTGAAAAACAGATAAAGAAGTATTCGGCACAACCAGATCAGCATCGATTCCAATAATATTTCCGTAACCTTCACAAACCGGACAAGCTCCGTAAGGATTATTAAAACTGAATAAATGTACGTTTGGTTCTAAAAATGTAATTCCGTCTAATTCGAAATTGTTAGAATAAGAAAACCTTTTTTCTGAACCAACTTCCTGAAGGTAACAGATTCCTTTTCCTTCAAAAAATGCAGTTTGTACGGCATCAGAAAGACGATTGTAAAATTCTTCCTCTTCCTTAACTACAATACGGTCAATAATTAATAAAATGTCTTTATTGTCCAGTTTATGCAGTTCTGTTGGTGTAAATTCATCTAAACGAACCATTTCGTTATCGACTAAAATACGGGCAAAACCTTGTTGTAAAAGCACTTTAAGTTTGTCTTCAAGTAAACGGCCTTCTTCTAAATGAATAGGGGCAAGCAAGAGCCATCGGCTGTCGATTTCAAGTGTTTTTACATCAGAAACAACATCTGTAACGGTATTTTTTTTGACTTCCTGCCCAGAAACCGGTGAATAGGTTCTTCCAATTCGGGCGAATAAAAGTTTAATATAATCGTAGATTTCTGTAGAAGTTCCAACAGTCGAACGAGCATTTGTTGTGTTTACTTTCTGCTCAATTGCAATTGCAGGCGCTATTCCTTTTATATATTCTACTTTTGGTTTGTCTAAACGTCCCAAAAACTGACGTGCGTATGATGATAAACTCTCAACATAACGGCGCTGTCCTTCGGCATATAAAGTATCAAAAGCTAAACTTGATTTCCCTGATCCTGAAAGTCCTGTAATTACAACAAGTTTATTTCTCGGAATGGCAACATCTACATTTTTTAAATTATGTACTTGTGCGCCTTTTATTATAATATTTTGCTTCGGGTCGAGTGTAGAAAGATCAATTTGCATAAAAAAAGTCAATTTTTACAAAAGTAATCAATTTTGAATAGAGTTTTGTTAAGGATATTGTTCCAAATCTTAACAGAATTACCATGTTTGGTTTGAGGAATTTGTGTAATAGAGAAGTGGGGGAAATTTTGTATTTGTTACAATCCGTTTCCCGTGGTTGAAACCACGGGCTATGTTTGATTATTTTTGAGAAAT